>JBBQAK010000076.1:0-12396 GCA_038316215.1 Gemmatimonadales bacterium
GGCACTGGCGTCGAATACACCAAGGGCGCGGCGGACCGCATTCTCCACGGCCCGCTCCGTCGGCCATCGATCACGCAGACGGACTTCGGACTTGGCCGGATGCACGTTCACATCGACATCACCGCCGGGAACATGCAGTGATAGCACGAGAGACGGGCGCACGCCGGAGGGCAGCGTCGAGCGATAGGCAGCTTCCGCGGCGCGCACGATCCCGTGATCGCGTACAACGCGCCCGTTGATGATGAGCAGCACACGGCGCGTGGCCGTACCGACATCGGCCGGACGTTCGACCATCCCGGTGATGTGGATCGGTCCCTGCACCTCGTCGATGTCGATGAAGCGCTGCACGTCGCGATGTCCCCACAGCTCGGCGAGTCGGGCACGGAGCGTTGGCACGGCCGGCAGATCGAGCGCGACCTTGCCATCGTGGCGCACCGTGAAATGCACGTCGCGGCGCAAGGCGCCGATCGCGTGCATCGTGTCCATGATGCCGCGCCACTCCGAGCGCGCGCTGCGCAGAAATTTCTGACGCGCCGGCGTGTTGTAGAACAGCCGCTGCACCGAGACCGTGGTACCACGACGACGGGTCGCCTCGCGCGTTTCAAGCACGGCCCCGGCTGCCGCGCGCACCTGCGTACCGGCCCCGTCTTCCGATGCGGTTTCGATCATCAACTCAGAAACCGACGCGATGGCGGGCAGCGCTTCACCTCGGAAGCCATAGCTGCGCACGCCCACGAGCTGCTCGGCGGCGGTGATCTTCGACGTCGCATGTCGCGAGAGACAGAGCACGGCGTCGTCGCGATCCATGCCACTGCCATCGTCGGCGATGCGAATCAGCGCACGGCCGCCTTCTTCGATGGTGACATCGACGGTGGTCGCACCCGCGTCGAGCGCATTCTCGACGAGTTCCTTGACGACCGACGCGGGTCGTTCCACGACTTCACCGGCCGCGATTTGGTCGGCGACAGCACTGGAGAGAATGGCGATACGCGACATACGTCAACCTACCGAATGACGGCAGGCGATACGAGCGGAAGGGTGCGCCCCGCCGGCAGCCATCCCCGACGTCCATCGGCATGCAATACGCGGAGCCATCCCTCGCGGGCCTCTTCGACACGCACCACGTCGCCGGTGGCAACGCCACCCATGGCGTTGGCTTCAGTGCCTGGCGCGGTACGCATTGTCTCCGGTCGCCGCACCACGAGCACACCGTTCGCATCGAGTTCGCGGAATCCCCACGCCGCCGCCGCTCCCGTGCCCACGGCCAGCAGCAGCGCCAAGACCGCGGCGGTGGACGCAAATCCGAGCCACGCGGAGGCGCGGCCCCGGCGACGTTGCAGACGGATGACCGCGAGCAATAGCCAGCCCAGCAGCCACGCCGAGACGGCGGCTACCGTCAGCGCAGGCACAGGGATCATCGGCACTTCGGCAACCCCGCCGCGCGCACCGGCGGGAAGCGACGTGAGTCGCTCCTGCAGATCGACAGCGACGGGTTCGAGCCGAGCCGCGCGCTGCCACGCGATCACGGCGGACACGGTGTCTCCGGCGGCCCAGGCGGCGGCGCCCCAGTTGGCCAACAGATCGGCGTCGGCGGGGCGCGCGTCGACTGCTTGAGCGAACTGTTCGGCCGCGCGCGAATACTGACGCTGTTGATAAAGTGCGGTGGCGCTCGTCACGGCGGCCTCGAGCGCCGAGCGATCGGCGGCCGACGGCTCGGCAGACGGCTCGTCGGCCGACGGCGAGGTCGCTCTCGGCACCGACACGGCTTGAACGGGGGTTGCCTGCATGGCGGCCGCACGATGCGGCCGCAGAGCGAACGCCGCGGCCCCCAGCGCCACGAATAGAGCGAAGCGCGCCTGCGCATGCCGCGCGGATCGGATGGTGCGCGCGTGGGTCACGGCTTCCGCGTCGATGCGCGCGAGCACGCTCTCGGCGCGGGTCGAGAGCTCGTCGCGCCGGGCACTCTGTAACGGCAGGTCACTGAATCCCTGCACGGCGAGTTCGTCGAGCAACGCCAGTAACGCCGTGGTCGTATCACGCGTGACACCGCGGCGGCGCACCGTCCGTTCGACGTCGCGGCGCGAGACCAGCTCCTGCGGGGAAACTTTCAATCGCTGCGCGAGCGCACCGAGCAGCGTGCGTCGCGTGTAACGCGCGTGATCACCGACGTCGTCGGTCGCCGGCCGCGGCGCCGTCGTGTGCGGTACACGCTCGCGCTCGGCAACACCGGAGCGACGCGCCTTCCCGACCCGCGATCCAACGGCAAGCACGACCCACGGCAGCGGCGCCAGCAGGAGCAGCACGATCAAGGGCAGGCGCCACCCCACCAGCCGTTCGGCCAGCGAGGAGGTCGACGCGCCACGCCACACACGGAGCGGAACCACCGACACGTTGTCGCCCTCGGCTACCGCTGCGAGGGTCCCGTTATCGACCGACAGTGCGCTTGGCGCCGTTTCCGCGTACGCGTATGCGCCGCGGTACGGATCGAAGTAGCTGTAGCGCAGTGCCGGTAATTCGACGCGTCCCGCCTGTGTGGGCGTGAGAATCCAATCGAACTCCTTGTAGCCGCGCACGTAGGCGCCGCTGGTATCCACGCGTACGCGCTCGGTACCCGGCACCGTGGAGGCCCATGAGACTTCTAGCACCGGACGCGGCAACAGCTTCACATTGCCGGTGCCGTCCACGCGCATGGTGAGTACCAGCGGATCGCCCACGCGCGCCGTCGCGGCATCGAGTCGCACCGACGCACGCAACACACCAACCGCGCCCGTGTAGTCCTGTGGCCGTCCGTCGCTGGGCAGCGCCTTCACGACCAGTTGCGCACTCTCGGCCCGCACCACGAACCGTTCTTCGCGGCTGAAGTAGCTGGACGACTGCGGAAGGGTGTAGCTGAGCTGCGGCGACGGCACCATGATCGTGCCGGGTGCCACGGCAAAGAGGGCGCGCTGGAAGACGTGCGCTTCGAACACGCCGCCACCGTAGCTCTGCGGTGCGACGCGGCGCGGCGTACCGAGTTCGTAGGCGAGCAGGCCGCGTAACTCGGGGGGCAAGAACTCCGGGTTGCGACGCAGCCGTGCGCGGGCCGATTCGCTGAGTAACACCGCCACCTGATACGTGACCTGCTGTCCGACGTATACCGTGCCGGGAAACGTGGCTGCGTGAAAGTCGATCGGCCGATTGCCATTGGCCTGCAGGCCATCGAGGATGGCCGTCGGTGACGGCTGCGAGGGCAACGCGACCGCGGTGGCGTGTGCGGCAACGGCGCCCACGAGCATGAGCGTGACAACGCGGCGCACGGACCGTGTCAATCTCACCAGTCCTTTCCTCCCGGCGGCGTGCGACCCTGACGCTGCTTCCGTCCCTGCACATCGCGCTCCTCGCGGGCGGCACTGTTCAGCAACGCTTCGGCCTGCTTCTGATCGAGACCGCCTTGGTTCTGCGGCTGCTCGTCCTGCTTATCGTTTTGCGAATCGCCCCCGCCGCCGCCACCGCCACCACCACCCTGAGGCGGCGGCGGCTTGCGGAGCGCGAGCTCGTAATTCCACTTCGCATCGGCGTCGATCGGGCGATCGGTAAGAAACGCGCGATACGCCGCGCGCGCCGCGGCAAACGCGGGCTCGGCTTCAGGATTCTGCGGCGTCCGACCCATAACCAGCGACGCGTAGCCGGCATTGAAACGGGCGCGCATGCGTGTTTCGCCGTCGCTTTCACGTCGTACCATTTCCAACAGTTCGGCGGCGGCCTTGAGTGAATCCGCGCCGATCAACGCCGTGCCGAGGTTGTAGCGCGTCCGCACCGTGGTATCGCCGTTGGCCATCTGTGCGCGGTATCCGGCGATCGCCGCGGCAACGTTGCCTTCAGCGAACAGGGCCGCCGGGTCGGGCGCCTGCTTGCACGAGACCAACGCAACGGGCAGCGCCACGAGCAGGAGCACGAGCGACACCGGTGGCATCGCCGTGGTCGGCGTGGCGTTCAACGACTCACTCGGCGCGGCGTTCGACGTGTCGCTCGACGTACGCCGCCGGGTGAGCAACCATGTGTCGTACGCGAGGAGCACCAAGGCGGGAAGCAACAGCCACAAGTAGCGCGGTACATGATCTTCGCGAGAATCCACCTTCCGCTTGGCCGTGCGCAGCGAGCGCAGCGCGCCGCGCACGCGCGTGGCTTTGTCGGAGGCTTCGGCGGGAATGAACGTGCCGCCGGCGGCTTTGGCCGCGGCCTCCAACAGCTCCGGCATGTAGCGGGTGATCACCACCTTGCCGGCGTCATCGCGCTTCTCGCGGGTGACGGAGCCATCCTGAATCGGGATGGTGCTGCCCTGCGTGGTGCCGAAACCAACGGTCACGAGACTCACGCCTTTCACGCCCGCCTCGGTCGCCGCGGCCTGCACATCTTCGGCCGGCTCAAACGCTTCCCCATCGGTCATGAGCACCAGCGCGCGATCAGCACTGCCGTCGCTTGCCAACAGCAATTCAGTACCCTGACGAATCGCGCGGGCAATCGAACTGCCCGCCTGCCCCACCACCGACGGATCGAGATTGTCGAGGAAGAGTTCAATGGCGCCATCGTCACTGGTGAGCGGCGTCAGGATGTAGCTCCGTCCAGCAAAGGCGATCAGCGCCACGCGATCCGCCTGCGACATGGCGCGCAGCCGACGCACTTCCTGTTTCACCCGTTCCAATCGGGACGGACGCTCATCGGGTGCCATCATGGAGAGCGACGCGTCGATCGCAATCGCCATGTCGATGCCGCGTGCGCTGACTGGTCCGTGCGCGAGGCCCCAGCGCGGCCCCGACAGGGCAAGGCCCGCGAAGCACGCAATCAGCATGAGCCGAACCGTGCGTCCCCGCTCGTCGGGGTCGGTGTTCATGACCAAGCGACGCAGCGCCGACGACTCGGCGAAGCGCGCAAGGCGGACGCGGCGTTGACGCGTGCGTACCGATCGCATCCACCACACGACCAGCGGCAGGAACACGGCGGCCAGCAGCAGCCACGGCGCCTCGAAGATGAGTGGCGGAAGTGTACCCAGGTTCATGGCAACACGCCGCGCCGCGCGCGTAACGCGAGCTCGCCGAGGAGGGCCGCGAGGCCCAACAGCAACGGCCAGCGGAATCGCTCAGTGTACCGGATGTACGCGCGCGCCTCGACGATGGAGCGTTCGAGCGCATCGATCTGCTCGTAGATGCTTTGCAGCGCCTGCGCATCCTTGGCGCGGAAGTAGCGACCACCCGTGTTCGTCGCGATCTCGGTGAGGAGCGCCTCGTCGATTTTCACCGGGCGATTCTCGTACCGCAGGCCGAAGAGGCCGCGTCCGACGGGCACGGCGGCCATCCCTTCGCTGCCGACGCCGATCGTGTAGATGCGAATGCCGAAGGTGCCGGCAGCCTGCGCGGCCGTGCGCGGATCGATCGCGCCGCGGTTGTTCTCACCGTCGGTGAGCAACACCATCACGCGTGACCGACCGGGTGCCGTGCGCAGGCGATTGGCCGCGGTGGCGATCGCGGTACCGATCGCCGTGCCGTCTTCGAGCTGGCCGACCTGCAGGTTATCGATCGCCGTGAGCACCACCGGGTAGTCGGTGGTGAGCGGCACCTGCGTGAGCGCTTCACCGGAGAACGCGACGAGGCCAACGCGATCCGATTTCCGACCGACGACGAAGCGCTTCACTTTTTCTTTCGCGACTTCGATGCGGTTCTGCGGCTGAAAATCCTCGGCGAGCATCGAGCTCGAAATATCAACGACGAGCGCGATGTCGATGCCTTCACTGGATACGCGCTCAGCCCGCGCGCCGGAACGCGGCTGCGCGGCCGCCACGATGAAACCGGCGAGGGCGAGCGCTCGCAGCCACGGCAACCAGCGCACCCAGGAAAGGGTCGGTTGCGGGCCGAGGCCGAGCACCGAGGCGCGCGAGAACGGGATCGCGCGCTGTGGCGAGGCGCGGCGGCGCCACCACGACCAGAGCGGCAGCAACACGAGCAGCAGCAGGAACGCCGGGTGCGCGAAGTTGATGCCGAAGATCGACCATGCGTCGGGGCTCATCGATCCGCTGAACTCGCTGATGAACTCGCGGAACCAATCGAAGACGCGGTTCACGTGGCCCCCGCTTTGGGGCGACGTGACTTGCGACGCGCGTCGTCTTCATCTTGCTGCTTGGCGTCGCGCTCGGATTTCGCGGCCGCGGCGCGCGCCGCTTCCTCCGCTGCGCGAAGGGCGCGTTCGGCGGCTTCGATGTGATCAACGACGGCGCGCGCATCGGCGGCCAGCTCGCGGGCACGCGTACCGGACACAATGCGGCGGGCGAACTTGATGCCGTCGCCGTCGGCCATCAGCGACATGAGTCGATCGCGCGGTACGCGGTCGTCATCGGCGACCGCATCGATCAGCTCGGAGCTGGTGAGCGACAGGAGGGCCGACCGATTACGCAGGGAGAGGTACGTGCGCACGACGTCGATGGCGAGCGCGACGTAGCGCCCGCGTTCACCGGCGTCAGCCAACGCCAGTCGTTCCAGTCGATCGAAGTCATGCACGGCTCGCGCGTACGGATCGAGCGCGGCGTACTCCGTCGTGCCACCGCGCTTCCGCCGTCGCTTGAGGAACCACCAGAGCAGCGCAAGAGCGGCCAGTACCAGCAGCGCCGGCCACCAGCGTTGCCACCACGGTACCACACGCGGAAAGAGATCGCGCGGCGGCTTGGGGGTGTGCATCGACGTGTCGCCGGGCAGTACGGACTTCACGAACACGCTGGCGTCGGTGAGCGGCACCTTGAGCGTGGTCGATCCGTAGCGCACGATCGCCTCTTTCAGGCCGATCGGAAGCGCGCCGACGTTCCAGGCCGCCAAGGCGTATTCGGCGCGTTCGGTGCGACCACCGGCACGCATCGATTCCTTCGTGACTTTCGTGGGCTCGCGACTCACGACCATCGCCGTGGTGTCGTCGATCGTGGGCCATTCAATGCGCGCGCCGTCGGGAACGACGACGGTCACGATCAGCGTGAACGGATCGCCCACCTCGACGGTATCGGGGCGCACCAGGAAGCCAGCCTTGACCCGCGACCCCTCAGGTGGCGTGAGCACGCCGGGCGAGACCGGCGATCGCTGCGCTGCCGCTTGCGGTGCCGCCTGCGCTGCTGCCTGCGCTGCTGCCTGCGCTGCTGCCTGCGCTGCTGCCTGCGCTGCTGCGCTCGCCGGACGCGCCGCGAGCAAGAGCACGCCGAGCGTGATCATCCGTGCGAGGCTCGGCCACGCGTGCGACAGCAGCAGCATCAACGACTCCGCTGATCGGCCACGGAGACCGGCGCGTTCGGCGGGCGCACCGGTGCGGCGGTGCCGGCGGCATCACCCATGGCGCCGCGCGGTCCGGTGCGCACCGCACCGTGCGGACGACGGGTTCGCGCGCGGAAGAAGGAGAGCAGCGCATCAACGTAACCGTGCTCCGTATGCACCACGATCTCGTCGAGCCCCAGTCGGCCGAACAGCTTTCGACGGAGGACGTCGTCGGTGGTGACCTGCTTGGCGAAGGCCGCGCGCACGGACGGATGCGACGTGTCGATCTCGACGATCTCGCCGGTTTCCGGGTCCTGCAGGCGCGCGGGGCCGATGTCGGGGAGCACGCGCTCCGACGGATCTTCGAGCGTCACGGCGATCACGTCGTGGCGCTGCGCGAGTCGCGCCAGCGGCTTCTCGAGGTCATCCGCGAGAAAGTCGGACGCAAAAAAGACCACGGAGCGATGCGGCAGGAGCCGCATGAGGCGATCCACCGCGACCGCCACCGAGGTCCCGCGACCAACAGGCGTGGTCGTCATGAGATCACGAATCAGGCGCAAGGCGTGCTTGCGTCCCTTCCGCGCCGGTAACGCGTGTTCGACGCGATCGGAGAACATCAGTAAGCCGACGCGATCGTTGTTGCGCGTGGCCGCGAGCGCCAGCACACCGGCCATCTCGATCGCGAGTTCGTGCTTGAAATGCGCGCGCGTGCCGAAGCGCGACGAGCCCGACATGTCGATGACGAGCATGATGGTGAGCTCGCGCTCTTCGACGTAACGCTTGACGAACGGGCGTCCCATGCGGGCCGAGACGTTCCAGTCGATCGAGCGGACCTCGTCGCCGGGCTGGTACTCGCGGACCTCGGCGAACTCCATGCCCTGCCCTTTGAACAACGAGCGGTACTCACCGGCGAAACGCGAGTCGACGAGCCGCCGCGTACGGACCTCGATGCGACGCACCTGTCGCAGCACTTCAGCCGGTGCCACCGACAGTGGCGACGCGGTCATCGGGGGGCCGGAGGACGCAGACGCATCGGACTTCGCCACGGCGATCAGGGCGCTTCGACGACGGCGAGCAGACGCGAAACGATGGTATCGCTGGTGACGCCTTCGGCATCGGCTTCGAACGACGTCAGCACACGGTGACGGAGCACGTCCGGCGCGATGCTCTTGACGTCGTCGGGCGTGACAAAGGCGCGACCGCGAAGGAAAGCGTGCGCACGGGACGCCTGCGCCAGCGAGATGGTGGCGCGCGGTGACGCACCGAACTCGATGAGCGGCCGCAAGTCGGCCGCGCCGACATCGGCCGGCGAGCGCGTGGCATGCACGAGATCGACGATGTAGTCCACGATGCGTTCGTCCATATACAGCTCGGAGATGCGACGTCGGGCGTCGAGCAGCTCTTCCGGGGAGGCGACGGCATTGACCACGATGCTTTCACCGCCGGCCATGCGGCGAAGGATTTCCTTTTCTTCGGCGCGGGTGGGATAGCCGACGCGGAGCTTCATCATGAACCGGTCGACCTGCGCTTCCGGCAGCGGGTAGGTGCCTTCTTGTTCGATCGGATTCTGCGTGGCGAGCACGAGGAACGGCTCCGCCAGGCGATAGGTCGTTCCGCCGATCGTGACCTGCTTCTCCTGCATCGCCTCCAGCAAGGCGGCCTGCACCTTGGCCGGCGCGCGATTGATTTCGTCGGCGAGGATGATGTTGGCGAAGATCGGCCCGTGCTTGACGCGGAATTCGCCGGTCGGTTGGTCGAAGATCTGCGTGCCCACGACGTCGGCGGGCAGCAGGTCGGGCGTGAACTGGATACGCTGGAAGCTGGTGCGCACGGTTTCGGCGAGTGTGCGTACCGTGAGCGTCTTCGCGAGCCCCGGGACGCCCTCGAGGAGCACGTGCCCGCCGGTGAGGAGCGCGATCAGCAGGCGCTCCACCATGTACTCCTGTCCGACGATTCGCTTGGCGACTTCGTGCAGAACACCCTGCACCAGGGCCGCGTCCTGCGACGCGGCGACGCTCGTGGTCACGATCGACTGCTCCTCTTGGTGGTTTCTCGTTCCGTCGAGCATACCCGACAGCGTCCGGTCTGCTCCCTCATGTGGTCACCCTCATGGGGCCAACTGCAACGCGGCGACCGTATTAGCGGCCGCCAGCCATGAGGGCGTCGAGGACTTCGCGCTCGGTGCTGTTGAGGGCCCGTGCCCCGCCAGGCGGCAGATCCCCGAGGCGCACCGGACCAAACCGCGTCCGCACGAGGCGCTCGACTTCGAGTTCGAGCGCATCACAGAGGCGACGTACTTCGTGGGTCTTGCCTTCCGCGATGGTGATTTCCAGGGCCCAGCGACGGCCGCCGAGCGGGTGGGCGACCACTTCCCGGGGGACGACCAGGCCGTCTTCGAGCTGGACGCCACGGCGGGCGACCTTTGCGGCGGTGACGGCGTCACCACGCACCGTCGCGACGTACGTCCGCTCCACCTCATTGCTGGGGTGGGTGAGCGCATGGGCGGCGCGACCGTCGGTGGTGAGCAGCAGCACCCCTTCCGTCATGAAGTCGAGGCGTCCGACGTAGACGAGGCCCGGAACATCGTCGACGAGATCGAAGACGGTGCTGCGTTTCTCGGGATCCTTACGGGTGGTCATGACGGCGGCCGGCTTGTGCAGCACGATCCACGTGTGTGACGTGACGCGCGTGATCACCGGTGTCCCGTCGAGCATGATCTTATCGCGGAACGGATCGACCACCTGCCCGATCGTGGCGACCGCCCCATTGACCTGCACGCGGCCGTCGGCGACGGCTTGATCGGCCTCACGACGCGACACGACGCCGGCGCGGGCGAGGGCCCGTTGTACGCGCATGGGGCCTTCGCGATCGGCCTTGACGGTACCACCGGCTTTGGAGGGCGGCGCGTCGGCGGACCGCTGTGGCTTGGGGCGTCGTTTGGAGGAGCCCGCCTCGGTCCGATCGCGCTTGGGGCGCTCCGTGCGCGCGTCGCCCTGCGGCGCCACCGACTTCTCGCGCGCGACGGCATCGCGCGCGACGGCATCGCGCGCACTGCGCTCTCGCGGCGGCTTCGGCGTGGCGACCGACGGGACGCCACGTTTCTCGTTGGCCGCACGCGCGGCGGCACCGCGAGCCGACGGGCCCTTCGGTGTCTTCTTTTGCGTGCCGCGGCGGTACTCGCCCTTCTTTTCCGCGGCGGTCTTTTTCGGGGGCTTGGTCACTCCGGCACGACGGCTGTGTTGCCGGCGCCACGCAGGGCGATCGCCAACTCATCGGCGCGCGGAAGTTCTTCCAGGTGTCGCAACGCAAACTGCTCGAGGAACTGAGAGGTGGTTCCGTACAGCAGCGGACGGCCGATGCCTTCGCTGCGCCCGACGATGTCGATGAGCCCGCGCTCGTGCAGCGACTTCAGCACGGAGCCCACGGCGACGCCGCGGATTTCTTCAATTTCGGCACGACCGATCGGCTGGCGATACGCGATGATGGCCAGCGTTTCGAGGGCGGCCGCGGAGAGTCGCTGCGGCCGCACGGCGACCTGCGCGCGCTCGATGGCTTCGGCGAACTCGGCGCGCGTGAGGAGCTGCCAGCCGCCTCCCTGCTCGACCAGTTCGACGCCATGTCCATCGACGTCGTAGTGCTCGCGCAGTTCATCGAGCGCCGCCGCGACCGCGGCGAGACTCGACTCGACGTCCAACGCCGCCAGCGCGTCCATGGCGATGGGGCGCGGCGCGGCGAACAGGGCGGCTTCAAGCAGCTTCGCTAACGGCGTCACGATGGATCTCCACAGAGGCGAACGCGTGATGCTGCGCGATCCGCAGTTCACCGAGCTTCGCCATTTCAAGCAACGCGAGCAGCACGGACAGGATCTGCCAGGGCTCCGCGTCACGACCAACCATATCGAACCACCGGGCGGAGCGACGCATCGCAAGCACCGCGCGGACCGTGACCATGGCACCATTCACGTCGAGGGCACGCGGGATGACCTCGTGCAGCGTCGGCTCCTTCGTGGTGCGCAGCACACGATCGACGGCCGCCAACAGCTCCCCGAGCGACAGCGAGAGCGGGGCGTTGACCGGTGTGATGTCGGCCGCCTGTGGCACCCAACGGCGCGGGAACTGATGGCGACGCTCTTCACCGCGCCGTTCGAGCAGATCGACGACTTCGCGCATCTGCTGATACTCGAGCAGTCGACGCACGAGTTCGGCGCGGGGATCTTCCCACGCTTCCTCACCATCGGCGCGCGGCAGCAGCATCTGCGCTTTGATGCGCAGCAGCCGCGCCGCCATCTCGAGGTAATCGGCCGCTTCGTCGAGTCCGAGCGTGCTGATGCGCGCCAGGAACTGCTCGGCGATGCGCGCGACCGGGATGTCGTAAATGTCGAGCTGCTCATCGCGGATGAGCGACAGCAGCAGATCGAGCGGGCCGGTGAAGTGGCTCAGCTCAACGACAAAGGAGGGCGCCGCATTCTCGGCGTTTCGGAAATTCGGAGCGATCACGCGGCCTTCACGCGAAGGGGTTGGGCAGCATGTACGGGAAGTAGAACTGCTCGGCGAGTGCCCGCAGGATGAACGCGGGCGCCAGCCAGATATTCACGAGCGGCCGGGCAAACGAGAGCACGGCGAAGAGCAACAGCAGTCCGACTCCGCCGAGGCGCTGATACTGCAGCGACCATTTCGGCGGCAGCAAATACTTGAATACGTGCGATCCATCGAGCGGCGGAATCGGGATCAGATTGAACGCCGCGAGAATCAGATTGACGAAGATACCGGCGGCGAGCATCTGTTGCAGCACGCCGAGGGGCCGAACCACCCCTGGAAAATACTGCCCGAGCAGCCCCACGCCGATGACGAGCGGCACAATCAGGATGGCGATGACGACGTTGGTGACCACGCCGGCCAGCGAGACGATGATGTCGCCCTGCCGATAGTGCCGATAGTTACTCGGATTGACGGGAACCGGCTTGGCGCCGCCGAAAATGGGCGCACCGATGAGCGCGAGCATGACCGGGAGAATGATGGTCATGAACGGATCGATGTGCTTGAGAGGGTTCCACGTGAGGCGTCCGAGCTGGTACGCCGTCATGTCCCCTTGCTTGAACGCCGCATACCCGTGCGCGTACTCGTGGGCGACCATC
>JBBQAK010000321.1:0-4712 GCA_038316215.1 Gemmatimonadales bacterium
GGCCAGCAGTTCGATGTGCCAGCCGTGCGGCGCCGGCCCATGAACCGCGGTCGTCCCGTCGGCCGTGGTAATGCGTGCCACTGGTGACACGCTGCCAGGAGCCGCTCCGCCGTGGGCGTCGAGCAGCACGCGCTGAACCACGGGCGCCTCGTCGGACGGCTGCCAGTGCCAGACGGACACGAGTCGACCCGCAGGTCCGTGCAGTTCGACGGCATGCCGGACCGTCTCGTTACCCCCGGGGGCACCTGGGGCGCGCGCCCGTATCAGTGTAGCCGGCACGTTGGCGGCAAGGACAAGTTGCGCGTTGGCGCGATGGCCCGGCGTGCCGTCGGCGGAAACCGCGACGGCGTCGATCACCATCGTGCCGTTGATCGCCGTCGATTCCACGCGATGCACAAAGTCGAAACCGTCCTCGAGCCCGCCGGCGCCAGGTCGCAGCGCGGAGGCGAAGTCGCAGAGCGTCGTTCGAAGGGCGTCACCACACACGGGCAACGTGATCGTGATATCGTCGAATGCCGCTGTCGCGGATGCTGTCGCGGATGCTGTCGCGGATACAGACGTGGCCGCGAAGCCCGCTGGATCGCGGCCCCATTCCAGCATGTCGACGCAATAGCCCTCGCACATGACAACGGTTCGCGTGGCGAGGATACCCTGCCCGATCGACGCGCGCTTCTGTATCCATCCCATTCCACCACGATCCTCGAACGCAAGGAGTGTGGCGGTGGCAGGCGGTTGCGAGGCGCCGCTGACGAGTGGTGCGTGATGAGCGAGGGTGCTGCGATACCAGTGCAGCGTGCGCTCCACGTAGCTGCCCGTTCCGGGGTCCTGCAACCAGCGTTCGATACCGGTTTGCAGCGTCAGTGCGAGACGATCCGGGTGGCCATGACCGTTGCCAGAATGGCCGCCTTCGAGCGCGACATACGCCTGCCCGCGTTCGCGTCGAAGCACCGCCAGTCCCTGCGACGGCAGCAGCACACTGGCGGGGGCCCAGCTCGCCACGGGAACCGGCTGGGCCGCCGCCATGAGCACCGATCGCCATGAGAGATCCGCGCGCGAGAGCGCGGACGGGGCTTCGTTCCGTTCAGCATCGGCGGTGGAACGGCCACGCGCATCGGAGTGATACGTCAGTGATCCGTCGTAGAGACGCGACAGGACACCCGAGAGTCGCGGATCGGCGCGATGCGCAAGCCCAAGCTCGCACCATTCAGCGAACCGCCACTGGCGAATCGAAACCGCGTACGGCGAATCGCGCCGTGACGGGAGAGTCTCGTCGGGAAGCAGACCGAGAAACGGTGTAAGGAAGCCCGCGGCGTATCGATCGCCGAGCGCATCCGGCACCGTCACGCCAGCGGCGGCAAGTAGCTGCATGCCGTACCAGAGCCCGCGGTGCGCGAACAGATGATAATTCTCGCCTTCATACCAGGTGCCGTCGGCGAGCAGTCCCTGCTCCATAAGCCGTGTGAACGGTTGGCCAACCTCGAGCCGACGCTGGAACGCGCGTGGGTCATCAAGGACCCGGTAGGCCGACAGGACAGCGACTTCGTTCCACACCTGCCGGTTGGACGTCCCCTCGTGATACGACGCGATCAGCGCCGCGCTGGGCGCGATGAGATCCCCGCGCAGTCGCGCACCGAGGTGATCGGCGCCCGGCGCCATCGACGCGTCGAGCAGATCAAGCGCGTGACAGATGTTGAGCAGCCAGATGGACTCGAGATAGGTGCTGAAGAATGGCCGTGTCGGCCCGAGTACGTTGTCGCGATTGGGCCACTGGTCGTAGCGATCGGACAACGCCGAGAGAATACGCACGGCGAGCGCAGCGTAGCGGGGGTCACCGCGCAACGCGTAGAGCGCTGCCGCATGCACAGCGCGTTCGGCCGTGTACAGCTGTGCGCCCATCGCCCACCAATCGTCGTGTTCGACACCGGCGTAGGAACGCTCGCAGCGCACACAGCGGTGCGCGTGCGGTGACCATGGATCGAACTCGAGCAGCGCGCCATGCACTGGACAGCGTCCGCCCGCGCGGGTGAGACGCGCTTTCTGCCGCGGGATTGGCAAGTCGCCTACAAAGAACGGATCCAGCTCAGTGGCGAGGCCTTGAATGGCGGGCGCGAGCGATGATCCCTCAGCCGTCTCGAGGCGGCGTACGTCGAGGTCGAGCGGTAGCAGTCGGAGGCGCTTCACGGCGTATCCTTGCGAGTCCATCGTGCGACGGAGACGAGTTCTCCGCGCAGATCCATTTGCACGCCAGCAAGCTTTCGCGAGCGTCCCTGCACGCCTCGCGCGTGAAAGAGCCAGGCCACTGGCATGTCGGTATCGAGTTCGGCGACAACGGCTCTCCATGCGACAGCCGCAGATTCCGGCGCCGCACTGCGAGCGGTAGCGAGCCGACGGTCGAGCGAGGCCGTGTGAAAACCGGTGTAGTCGAGCGCCCCGCCACGTTGCGCGGTCGCGAAGAGTGCCGACAGGTGACCGAGAGCAATATCACCGGGAATGCCGGTGAGTACGAGATCGAACTGTTTGGACGGCGCGCGCACGGTGGCCAGAAAGGTGGAGAGCTCCATCACGCGCACCTTGAGCGCAACACCACGCATCGCCAGGTCAGCCTGCACCAGTTGCTCGACCGCCATGTCGCCCCCGCCCACCGTGAGCAGCGTGACTTCCAGCGGTACGCCACGGCGCCCGCGCTCTCCGCGCGCACCAACGCGCGTCCAACCGGCAGCGTCGAGCAACGAGTCGGCTTGCCGTAAGTCATGCTGCGGCGCGCTCGCCGTGGAGAACGGCAACCCCGGCGGAATGGCACCACTGGCCGGCGTCGCATAGCCCGCCACGGCGGCGCGCACAATACGTTGGCGATCGATTGAGAGACTCAGCGCTCGACGTACCCGGACGTCGTCGAACGGTACGCGCGTCGTGTTGAACGCGAGCACCGTCGAAAAGAGCGCGGGCGGTGTCATCAACATGAGCGACGGGTCGCGCTCCACGAGATGCGCCATCGTTGGTGACACGCCTGCCACGTCGAGTTCCCCGCTCACCAACCCGGCGAATTTCGTAGCGGCCTCGTCGACGACCGCGACCACGATCTGCTGCGCATTGGGCGGCCCACCGAGGGCCACCGGGAAGTCGGCGTTACGCGCGAATCGCCACTGACGACCCGCCGTGCGCGAGACGAAGCGAAACGGCCCGTTGCCGACGGGCGCGGTGGAGAACGGGTGCGCACGCCAACGGGCACGTGGCACGCTGTCGAGCAGATGTTGGGGCACGATGGGCAGTTCGGCGAGCACGGTCGGCAGCGCGATGCGTGGCTCGTGAAACACGACGCGTACGGTACTGTCATCAAGGGCGACGACGCTGTCCATGAGCGCGACATCACCGGCCCGCGGCGAGCCCAAGAGCGTGTCCCGCGCTGCCTCAATGGTAAAGGCGACATCCGATGCCGTCGTCGGTGCCCCGTCGTGCCATTTCAAGCCCACGTACAGCGTGAACGTGACCGCCCGACGCGTCGGATCCCATTGCCACGATCGTGCCAGATACGGCTCCGGCTGCAGTGTGCTGTCGAGCTTCACGAGCGTGACGAACAGGGCGTGCCGTTGCAGCTGACGCGAGAGTGGGTGCACCGTGACCAGGGGATTGCCCGACTCGAGGTCGGCCCCGGAGGCCATGACGATAGTTCCTGCCGGGCGATCGGGCCGACCACACGCCGCCAGACCAGTCACCGACGCCACCGCGACGGCGGCCGCGACGCCGATCGCAATCCACCGACGCGCGCGGGTTGACGTCGTCGCGCCACGAGGCATCATCCTCACGTGCATCGTCTCTCGTCGCGCGTCCTCGACGCGCTCCTGCTGCTCTGGCTCGTCACCACCATCACCTTCGCGCTGATCCACCTGGCGCCGGGTGATCCGGCGACGTTGCTGATCTCGCCGACGGCGACCGCCGAGGAGGCGGCCCGTCAGCGGACCACGTTGGGACTCGATGCCCCACTGCCCGTGCAATATGCGCACTGGATCGGTGGTGTGCTTCGCGGGAATCTGGGTGAAAGCCTCGTCCGTGCCGAACCCGTGACGCGCGTGATCGCGGACGCCCTGCCGGTTTCGCTGTTCCTCGGCGGCGTGTCGTTGCTGGCGAGCTTTTTCATCGGCACGATGCTGGGGATGATTCAGGCACTCCGTGCGTCGCTGCGCGCGGATCGTGCGATCACGGCGGTTGCCACGGCGATCTATGCCGCGCCGAGTTTCTGGCTGGCGCTGGCGATGGTGACCCTGTTCACGTCGGGCGTGGTGTGGCTCGGTCTGCCCGAGTCATTGCGGCTCCCGGCGTTCGGGATGCAGGACCCGGCCGCCGATTCGACCACGATCAACTGGGGGGATCGATGGCGCCACGCGATCTTGCCGCTGCTGGTGCTGTCCTTGCCCGGCGCCGCCGGCGTGTCGCGTTTTGCGCGACGCTCGCTGCTTGACGCCGCCGATGCGCCGCATGTGCCTGCGGCGTATGCACGCGGCTTGTCACGTGGTGACGTCGAACGCGCCCACGTGCTGCGGAACGCACTGACCCCGCTGGTGGTCCTCTTCGGTCTCACGTTGCCCGGCGTGATTGCCGGCTCGGTGTTCGTCGAACAGGTGTTCGCGTGGCCTGGACTCGGGCGCACGATGCTCTCCGCCATCGCCGCACGTGATTATCCGGTCGTGCTGGGCTTGACGTTGGTGTACGCCGCT
>JBBQAK010000226.1:0-6516 GCA_038316215.1 Gemmatimonadales bacterium
TCCGCGTTTTCCGCGAGGAAGCCATAGCCGGGATGGATCGCGTCGGCACCGGTAATTTCGGCAGCCGCGATCAGTCGAGGGATCTTGAGGTAGGAATCGCGCCCGGGTGGGGGCCCGATACAGACGTCATCGTCAGCGAAGCGCACGTGCAGCGACTCGCGGTCGGCCTCGGAGTACACGGCGACCGTCTGGATATCGAGTTCACGACAAGCGCGAATGACGCGGAGAGCGATCTCACCGCGATTGGCGATCAGGACCTTTTTGAACATGCCGTATGGTGGCAGGGTCACAGCCCTGCCGCCAGTCCCGTCGCCACCAATCAGGTGGCGGAGCTACCCTGCCGGAACCCGTCCCAGTTGGTATCGCTGGTACCGTCGACCCCCTGGATGCGAAGCGCGAACTCCGCCGGGTTGGTCGCGTAGAAGAGCGCATTCTCGTAGGAAATCACCCCACGCGAGTACCAGTTCATCAGCGATTGGTCGAAGCTCTGCATGCCGTACGCCATGCTCCCCTCCTTGATCAGATCGGGGATGTTCAGCGTGGCCTTGAGGTCGCGAATCTGGTCACGGACCGCCTCGGTGTTCACCAGCACCTCACACGCGGGCACACGCCCCGGACGATCGGCCCGCGGCACGAGGCGGAGCGAGACAATCGACGAGAGCGCATTGGCGAGCGCGAAGCGCACTTCGTTTTGCTGGTGCGGCGGATAGAACGACAGGATGCGATTGATCGTGAGCGTCGCATCGGTCGTGTGCAGCGTCGAGAACACGAGGTGTCCGGTGCCGGCGGCCTTGAGCGCGACATCGAGCGTCTCGAGATCGCGGATTTCACCGATCATGATGACGTCGGGATCCTGACGCAGCACACGGCGCAGCGCCTGCGAAAAGGACGCAGTGTCCGTTCCCACTTCACGCTGATTGATGTGGCTCTGCACGTCACGGTGCACGAACTCGATCGGATCTTCGATCGTGATGATGTTCGCGCTACGGCGCTCGTTGATGTGGTGCACCATCGCGGCCAGCGCCGTGCTTTTGCCGGAGCCGGTCACGCCTGTCACCAACACCAGGCCGCGCGGTTTGAGCGCCAACTGCTCGAGCACGGGCGGCAAATTGAGATCGCGGATCGACGCGGCGGCGTGAGCAATCGCGCGCATCGCGAAGGCCACGGTGCCCTTCTGCTGATACACGTTGACGCGGAACCGTCCGATACCCGGGACGTTGATCGCGAAGTCCGACTCGCGCATTTCCACGAACTCGCGTAACTGCGCGGGTGGCAGTAGATGCTCAGCGAGCGACCGGAGTTCTTCCGGTCGCATCGGCGGCATGTCCAACGGGACGAGGTCCGAGTGCAATCGCAGCGTGGGTGGCCGTCCGACTTTGAGGTGCAAGTCGGACGCGCCCTCACGCACCATGCGCTGCAGTGCGGCCTTGAGATCGAGGCCCGAGCCAGGGACCGTCGTGGTGACGGGTACTGGAGCGGCACCGGAGACCATCGTCATGTCATCGCGTCTCAGCCGGTCGGATCTAGGCGGTAGAGCACTTGTCCGTATTCGACCGCGTGCGCATCGGTCACGTTCACCTCGCGCACCACGCCGTCGAACTCGGACTCGAGCTCATTCATGATCTTCATCGCTTCGATGATGCACACAATCTGACCCTTGCTGATACGATCACCGACGTTGACGTACGGCTTCGCACCGGGCTCGGGGGCAGAATAATACGTGCCCACCATCGGCGACTTGATCTCGAGGAGTGCAGCCTTCGGAGCCTCGGCCTTCGGCGCCGCCGCCACACCCTCTCCGGCAGGACGCTCCGAACCGCCAGCGGGCAACACCGGCGCGAGTGCGACGGGTGCGGCCATCTGGGGCGCGACCGTCATGGTCGCTACGCGCTGTTGGGAGCTCTTCGAGATTCGGAGCTTCATCCCCTTGTCGGAGGAGATCTCGATGGAATCCACCGTGGAGCCGTCGAGCATCTCGATCAGCTTCTTCACGTAGCGCAGGTCGATCATGGCGGGGGAGTCGAAGGGGATCATCGGCGCGGAGAGCGCCGAGCGTACAAAAATCAGGAGAGTTCTTGCAGCTCACGAGGGAATCCGGTCAGGACCCTCGGACCTGCGTCTGACAGGAACACATCATCCTCGATTCTCACCCCACCCCAACCTGCCCGATAGATCCCGGGCTCGATCGTCACCACCGTTCCGGCAGCGAGGGGAGACTCGACGATACGGGCCAAGCGAGGCGCTTCGTGCACTTCCAGCCCGATCCCATGACCGAGCGAATGTCCGAATGCCTCACCAAATCCGCGAGCGTCAATGTAGTCTCTCGCGACCGCATCTGCAGCCATCCCCGTCATTCCAACCCGAAGCGCGCCCGAAGCGCGCAAATTCGCCTCGCGAACGATCTCATAGACCTCTCGCTGCTCGTCGGACGCGCGCCCGAGGACGAATGTGCGCGTAATATCGGAGCAGTAGCCCGCCGTCACGGCGCCAAAGTCGAGCAAGACGAAATCGCCCGTTTCGAGCACCCGATCGCTGGCGCGCGCATGCGGCAGCGCAGAACGGGGCCCAGAGGCCACGATACTGGGAAACGGAAAGTCCTCGCTGCCGGCCTCGCGCAGATGGCGCTCGAGAATGCCGGCCACCGCTGTCTCGCTGAGCCCAGGGCGCAACATCGGCACCGTCTGGTGCAGGGCGGTTTCCGCCATCGCGATGGCTCGCTCGATGTGCGCCAGTTCGCCGGCATCCTTCACCGCGCGTCGCGTCTCGACGAGATCGGTGGTCGGTCGCCACGACCAACGGGCGCCCTGCTCCAGGAGCCGCGCAAAATCCCGGTGCAGCAGGTGCATGGATTCGAAGCCGATGCGCTCGACCCCGCTCAGCGTCGCGAGCTGCGCCCACAGTCCAGTCCAGAGGTTTGCGCTCTCAATCCGCACACGAGTGGACGCTCCGAGTTCCTCCTCCACCTGCGTCGCATAGCGGAAGTCGGTCAGGAGGACGCAGTCCTTGGCCGTGACCACCACGAGCGCATTGCTGCCGGAGAATCCGGTGAGATAGCGGACGTTCGGCAGCGAGGTGATGAGCAGGGCGTCGAGATCAGCCCTCGCCAGCGCGTCACGAAGCGTCGACAGACGCGAAGGCCTGGTGTCGCCTATCCCCGAGCCGATCCCCGCACTCACGAGCGTCGGCGCAGAGTGGCGACCAGTCCACGTAATGCGAACTCGTAGCCGTCTGCACCGAGGCCCGTAACAGCACCGATGGCGGCGCTGGCGAGCATGCTGTGGTGCCGCTCCTTTTCACGCGCGTACACATTGGAGAGGTGGACCTCGACGAATGGAATCGAGGTCGCCATAAATGCATCGCGCAGCGCGAGGCTGGTGTGCGTGTACGCACCAGCGTTTACCACCACCCCCTGCACCACGCCGCGCCACGCGTGCAGAATGTCGATCATGGTGCCCTCGACATTCGACTGCGCCGTCTGCAACTCGACGCCCAAGTCGGCGGCGACGCGCGTGAGACCGGCGTGAATGTCGTCGAGCGTGGCAGATCCGTAGATCTGTGGCTCGCGCGTGCCTAACAAGTTGAGATTCGGTCCGTTCAGAATCCCGATGATCACGATTGGCCGAGTCCTTTAAGCCAAGCGGAAAACTGCGCGAGATCGTCGCTCACCGTGGGCGGCGCAATTTCACGAGCCGGTTCAGACGCCGGCGTACTGCTGGACGAATGCGCGGGCGTGTCGTGTGGCGACGCGGAGGTGGCGGGATCAGGAAAGAATCGATCGAAGGAGAAGGGTCCGCCCGCCGCGTCCGCGACGGCCGCCGTGGCAATCGGCGTCGCCGAGCGCATCGGCGTCGGCGAGCGCGAAACGCCGCCGAGCATGGCTTCTTCGAAGGGAAGATCGCCACCGAAGTGCGTGGTCTCGTCGATCGGCGCGAACGCATCGGCCAGCGCACGCGCTGCGAGATCATCGTGCATCGGCGCGTCACTACCGAATAACGACGCCAGACCATCGGCCGGTGTTTCTACCGCCACCGACGCGCGTGGCGGGGTCCGTCGCGGTACACGCCGTGACGCCAGCCGCGCGAAGCGCTGGCGTGCTGTGACGTGTTCGACCTGCGCCTCGACGACTGTCGAACCCTCAACTGCCGAGTCGTCGACTGCCGAGTCGTCGACTGCCGAGTCGTCGACTGCGGACGATGAAATCGGCGTGACCGACAACGGCGTCGTAAACGGCGGTGTCACGGATGCCACAAATGCCGGGGTACCCATCGCCGGGGTACCCATCGCCGGGGTGGCGAAGGCTGGCGTTCCATAAGCCGGGGTCGGGAACGCCGGCGTCGGAAACGCCGGGGTCGGAAACGCCGGCGTCGGGACTGCCGCCGTCGGGACTGCCGGCGTCGGGACTGCCGCCGTTGTCGGCGCCGCTTCCGCGGCGAGGCGCTCCTGTAATTCGTCCAGCCGCGAGGTCAGCACGGGGTCGTAGGGACGGCGACGCACCAGTTCCTGGTACACCGACACCGCGCGCGTCGTGAAGCCTTGCGACACGAGGAGTTCCCCCATCGTTTCCGTCACAAACGCGGGATTGTGCTCCTCGTGCATTACCTCAGGCATGACGTCGGCGAAACTCGCCTCCGCAGGCGCAGACTCGAGATCGACGTCGTCCGCCTCGAAGCGGTCGACAACGAAAAGTGCGGTGACCTCCGGCTCGCTCTCCGACTCGACCTCCCCTTCCGCAACGGCGTCGACGTCGACGTCGACGTCGGTCTCGCGCTCGGGCGCCGGGGCGAGCCAGGGCAGCTCGTCCTCGAGAAACGAGGAGGGCACCGGCGCCGCGGCCACGATCCACTCCGGCTCGCCCTCGTCGATTTCGTCGACCGCCTCCATGTCGGCTGAGGCCAGGACGTCGACCTCGACCTCCACCTCCGCCTCCATCGCCGCTAAAATATCAACCACAACGACGACATCCTCCGACTCGCCGTCCACCACCACCACCGGCTCCGGCTCCGGCTCCGGCGCAGTACCGGATTGCGGCTCCTCACTACGCGTGGCCTCGATCTCGGTCGACAGCGCTTCCGCCTGATCGAACGGCGCTGCGAGACCGGCGAGCCGTGCGTCCTCGTCGAACGCGGGTGTCGGGAGCGGATCACCGGGTTCAAGGCCGAAGGCCGCCACTGCTTCCGGCGTCATCGCCGCGACGAACGCTGGCGTCACGCTGCGTGGCGTCGCCATGCGCGCCACCAGTGCCGACGTGTCTGGCCACTCCGGTGCGATGAGCCCTTCCTCAAACGGGACCTCGTCGGTTCCCGCACCAGGAAAGCCGAACGGATCATCACTCACCGCAGCGGCCGCTTCCGGTTCGGCCGCAGCCGCGACCGGGTCGGCGAGTACGTCGTCAACAACCGCCGACTCAAATGCCGCGACCACAAACGGCGCACCAGCATCGTCGGCATCGCGGCCAGCCGCTTCAATGGCGTCAAGGTCGAGGAGATCGGGCTCGCGAACCACAGGAGCGTCGGCCGACGCCGCGGGTGCCTCCACGCGCCCCGCAGGCGGCATCTCGGGTTCGCGGAGTCGCGCGTTGATCTCATCGAAATCGACAGCGCGCAACGCGGCATCCGGCGTCGGGATGGCCCCAAGTCCGATCGGCGCCATCGAGAACGCTGGCGTGAAGGGTGGCGGTGCGGTCGGCGTGGAGGGCAAGGGCGGAGCGAAAACCGAAGCTGGCGTAGGCGCCACAGGCTCCCGCTCCGGCTCCGGCTCGAGCACGACCGATTTGACGTACACCGGCGTGGCCAACGTCGCCAACTGGGCAGCGATGTCATCGTTGCGCGGGTCCGCCTCAAGCACACGCTCGTACCAGCGGCGTGCGCCCGCGGTGTCTCCTTCCCACTTGGCGATGTCGCCCAAGTGACGGAGGGCCTTCAGATTTTCCGGGTCGAGGGCAAGCGCTTGCTCGAACACCGTACGCGCTTCGGACAGATCGCCCGATTCGTACAGTGCTTGACCAAACACGATGTACCCGCTCATGTGCTCGGGCTGCTTGGGCAGGAACTCGCGGCAGAGGCCAATGGCCTCCGACAGATTCCCTGCCTTCCGCAGCTCGTTCGCCAAGGGGGCGAAGTAGCGACGCGGGTTATCCTCGAACTTTTTCCGGAGCTCGTCGATCCGGGCATCAGTGCTCATCCGTCCAGTGCCCTCAGGGTGATGTTTCCCGGCCCGATGCGTGGAACCCGTTCCGTCAGTGTGACGGGCCCCATGCAACAACTTATTAGCGGTGGCCGTTCCGGGAAGTCGTTCGTGGTGAAGTGGTGCAACGTCCCCGCTTGTCTTGCTATTCGCGACGCGCGGCGGCTAGCTTGCAAGACTCTGCGGCATACGCCTCTCCCATGGAGGTGCGTGTGCCTTTCTGTTTGTCCAGCTTTTCCGCCCCAAGGAGTCTCGCCCCGTGCTGCAATCGATGCGGAGCGCCGCGAAATACATCTGGATCGTGCTGATCGTGGCTTTCGTCGGCAGTTTCCT
>JBBQAK010000097.1:0-10715 GCA_038316215.1 Gemmatimonadales bacterium
CCTATGCGCAGCGATGGGATACCGGTGATCGCCTTCAAGTGCACGTTCATGCGCGCCGGAAACTCGGGCTCAACGGTCACGCCAGTGCCGACGGCCGATCCGCCGATGCCGAGGTCGTTGAGGTAGTCGGCGGCCTCGACGATGCGCTTCCGGCACCGCTCGAGTGTGCCGGCATAGGCGGTAAACTCCTGCCCAAGCCGGATGGGCATGGCGTCTTGCAGATGCGTGCGGCCGGCTTTGATGATGCCGTCGAATTCGACGCCCTTTTGGGCAAGTGCGCCACGGAGTGCGTCGAGCGTGCCGAGCAACTGCGGGAGCTGCCCCAGGACGGCCAGCCGGATGTTGGTGGGGATGGTGTCATTGGTGCTCTGCGCCATGTTGACATGGTCGTTCGGATGCACGGGCGCGTACGCGCCGCGGGCGGCGCCGAGCAACTCGTTCGCGCGATTGGCGAGCACTTCATTCACGTTCATGTTGTGCGACGTACCCGCGCCGACCTGATACGGATCGACGATAAACTGATCGCGATGCTGCCCGCTGAGCACTTCGTCGGCGGCCGCGATGATCGCCTCGGCGCGGCGCGCATCGAGCCGACCCGTGTCTCGATGCGTCAGTGCCGCGGCCTTCTTGATCCACACCTGCGCGACCACAAACGGCTCAAGTGGTCGCAGCCCGCTGATGGGAAAATTCTGCGCAGCGCGCACGGTCTGCACGCCGTATAACGCCTCGGCGGGCACCGGCAATTCGCCAAGCGGGTCCTTCTCGATACGAGTGGCCACCGGCTTCACCGCCTCGGCGCGGTCAGGGGAATCGAACGATTGTGTCGACGGTCGATACAACATGCACCAAGCTGGATGCGTCCGGCCGTACTTCCTGCGTGCGCCACCGGATCAGCGTCACCGAGCGTAGTGCACTCGGTGATGCGAGAAACGCACCAAGCCCAGAGGCTGGGACCTGAAAGGCCCCATCATCCTTCAGCGCGCAGTAGATCTGCTCGTTCTGCACCGTGGCTGTCGGCGCGCCCCCGTAGCGCACCGACAGGATGATCGCCGCGGTCGCATCGTTCGTCGCATTCCAGGTCACATCGAGCGGTACGCCAGCAGCAGGGATCACGAGTGGTCCTGGGATGATCGGCTCCGCGAGCTTCACACTGATCGACGCCGCCGGGAACGAACCTGCCAGCCCGGGAATGCTGATCGTCGCCGCATCACCCGCCGCATACGACAGCGCCGTGCCTGTGGCGGGCTCGTAGCGCAAGAGCGCCGTCGAGTATGGCATCGCCACGCTGGTGCCGGCAAAGGAAAGCGCAAGATTCTCGCCGACCTTCAAGGAGCCGGTGCTGCCGCCTGTTGTGGTGTCGATGAAGGCGTAGGCGCACTGATCACCCTGTTGCAACGCGCTGTTGGGCGCGGTCGCGGCGAGACCCTGAAAGAACACGGCGTTGATGGTGGCGATTGCCCGGCCAGCGGCCGCGTTCTTCCCGGTAATCGTGATCGCTCCGTAGTTGCTGAGCGTCGCGTTGTTCTCCGTAATGCTCGAGCAGGCACCAAGCCCGGCGGCGCTCAGCACTGCCACCATGAGCGCGCGAAATCTGGTAGACGAAAACGGCGACATGCGAAAACCGGTAGGAGAAGGCGACGCTCAGGCGCCGACTGGCCGGGCGGCACCGCGCAGGAACGGATTGGACGTTAACTCACGCCCTATCGTTGTAGAGACACCGTGCCCCGGAAAGACCCGAGTCTCGGCGCTGAGTGTCGCTATTCTCATGAGGGACTGGTGCATCGCCGTGGGGTCGCACAGCGGCAGATCCGTGCGGCCGATCGACCCGGCGAACAACACATCACCGGAAAAGCAGAGGCCATGGCCGATGAATGCGACGTGTCCTGGCGCATGGCCGGGCAGATGCCAGACGTCGAAGCGGTACTCACCGAGCTGAACCCGATCGCCTTCGGCGAGTTCGTAATCGGCCGGCGGCGGGTTGTCGATCACGACGCCCCAGCGCGCGGCGTTGCTGGCGGCATTTGAATAGAAGAACGCGTCGGCCGGATGCACCCAGATGGGGACGGGTCGCTGCGCCACAATGCCGGCAACTCCGCCCACATGATCGAAGTGCGCATGCGTGAGCCAGATGGCTTCGAGCGTACAGCCCGTCGCGTCCACCGCCGCCAACAGCGCCGACGCCTCGTCGCCTGGATCGACAAGGACCGCCTTTCCGCTCACGGAATCGGCCAACAGCCAGCAATTCTCCTCCAACGGACCGACCGTGAGTTGCTGCAGCGTCAGCGTGCTCACAGGAACGACGATTCCGGAGTGACCGGGACGGGCGCTTCGGCCGTTTCGAGCACGGGCGATTCACCGATGCCGTGATGCGCCAGCCAGCGCTCCGCTTCGAGCGCCGCCATGCAACCGGTTCCTGCCGAGGTGATGGCCTGACGGTAGTAATCATCGATGACGTCACCAGCGGCGAAGACACCCGGCACGCTCGTTTCGGTGCGCCATGACGACACCTTGATGTACCCGTGTTCGGTGGTGTCGAGCTGACCCTGCAGAAACTTCGTGTTCGGCGTATGCCCGATCGCCACAAACAGTCCGCCGACCTCGATCTCACTCATCTCACCCGTCTCGATGTTGTTGAGCTTGAGTCCCGTGATGAAGTCGGCGCCGAGGACGTCCGTGACCTGCGAATTCCAGATCACGCGCACTTTGGGATGTTCGAGCACGCGATTGGCCATGATTTTCGATGCACGAAAACTGTCCCGCCGGTGAATGATGACGACTTCACTGGCGAACTTCGTGAGATACATGGCCTCTTCCATCGCGGTATCACCACCGCCGACCACCGCGAGGCGCTTGTGCCGGAAGAAGGGCATGGCGCCGTCGCAGACGGCGCACGCGGAAACTCCGCCGCCCGTAGTGGCGAGTCGGATTTCGTTGTCAAGACCAATCCACTTGGCGGCCGCACCGCTCGCGATCACGACCGTGTGCGCCGTGATCGGAGTGGAGTAATTCGGCACAATCCCGAACGGCTTCGCGGCGAGATGCACCTGCTTCACCAGCTCGGAGATGACGCGCGCCCCATGATGCACCGCCTGCGCGCGCATGCGATCCATCAGGTCGGGACCGCTGATCGCTTCGGGGAAGCCCGGGAAGTTCTCGATGTCGGTGGTCAACATGAGCTGGCCACCGGGAAGTTCAGTGCCCATTGGTTCGCCTTCGAAGACGATCGGATTCAGGTTGGCGCGCGCGGCATAAATCGCGGCGGTCCACGCGGCGGGACCGGAACCGATGATGACGATGTTTTCGGGACGGGAGTCGGACATGTCGTCGAGGAGAAGAAGAGAACTCAATCGATCACCAGCACGCCCAGCGCTCCGTGACAGTGCGAGACTGTTCCGACGAGCACAGCGCAGGGGCCGGAGGCGCCCCACGCGGCGAGTTGCCGATCAGCATCCGCAATCGCGGCGGCATCGATCATTCCGACGCCGTACGTGCGGTGAACACAGTGAAAGATAACGGGACCGAGGAGGGTTGGGTTGTCGTCGACGAACCGGCGCATCGTCGGCGGCATGCTCCAGTCCCGCACGCCACGCGTGTGCGGACAACGCTCGGGTTCGATGCAGTTCACCGGACACATCCACGTCGCAAAGCTCACATAATGACGCCCGTCCGGCGACGCCCGTTCCCAGGGCGTCGGAGGCGCCTGATCGAGGGGCGCGACGCGAATGCGACGTTCCGGCCAGCGGGCACGCGCGCGCGCCATCAGCCAATCGAGACAGACATGCGGCATCAGCGGTGATGGCACCATGGCGTCGCTGGCGAGCGCCAGCGGCCCCTGCCCCAGCCAGTCCGCCAGATACTCATCCCACTCGGCAAGCTCCACGCGGAGAGGCAGCCCCTCGTAGTGGCCAGCGTCCTTCAACGCGACCACGCGGCATGCGGCGTCGCGATCTACCACCACCACCTCACGCGCCTGCAGGGCACCACGCTGCGCTGCGCGCGTGAGCTGCTGCGCATACCAACTGCCGTAGCAGCCCCCACCGATAATCACGATGCGGCCGAAGCGCAGTGGCACGCGTGCATCCGGGCCACTCATCGGCGCAAATGACGCCCGCCGTCGACCGGCAGTACGATCCCGGTGACATATGGGGCGTCGACCAGAAAGTGAATCGCCTGCGCGACGTCGAGGGGCGTACCACTTCGACCCAGCGGTACATCCCGCAGAAAGCGCTCAATGGCATCCTCGGACAAGTCGTCGGGCGGGAGCACCAGTCCAGGCGCCACCGCATTGACACGCAGGCGCGGAGCGAACGCCGAGGCCGTGGTGCGCACCAGCTGCGTGAGCGCGGACTTCGTGACCTGATGCGGAATCAGATGTGGGAAGATGGCTTCGAACGCGAGATGATCAGAGAGCTGGACGATGGAGCCACCGTCGCGCATCACCCGTGCCGCCGCCTGGATGAGAAAGAACGGCGCGCGCAAGTTGATCGCCGACGTCTGCTCCCACTCCTCAGGAGTCACGGCGTCGAAGGGATGCATCATCATCACTGACGCTGAGCTCACGACGACGTCCAGCGTACTGAACGCGCGCATGGCCGCCTCGACGATCCGCGCCGGCGCGTGCACGTCGGCGAGGTCTGCCTGGACGATCTCGATACGCACGTCATGGGCGCTGCGCAATTCGTCGGCGAGTGCCGCAGCCGCTTGGGGTGAGCTGCCGTGGTGCAGCAGCACATCGTATCCGCGCGCGGCAAAGCTCCGCACGATCTCAGCGCCCACGCGCCGCGCGCCGCCGGTGACCAGCGCGACGCGGTTCGGCATCAGACCGTCCTGGGGGCGGCGCGTTCCGCGGCGCGTTCGGCAACGCGCGCTTCCTGCCAG
Source organism: Gemmatimonadales bacterium (assembly GCA_038316215.1). GTDB lineage: Bacteria > Gemmatimonadota > Gemmatimonadetes > Gemmatimonadales > Gemmatimonadaceae > Gemmatimonas. Next base: position 4,879 of record JBBQAK010000097.1, read on the forward strand.
TCGAGCCAGATTTTCGGCACCAGCTGCCCGCCGAGGCGGCGCGGACCATCGTGCGTGCCATGCCAGTCGGAGCCACCGCTCGGGAGCAACCCAGCCTTCTCCGTGTTGTCGAAGAGACGCTGTGAGAGCGAGGGCGGATGACTGGGGTGCAAGACCTCGACCGAATCGAGTCCCATGTCGGCGAGACGCTGAATTCGCGTGGGCGTGGCGGAATCACCGGGATGCGCCCACACGGCGAGCCCGCCGGCCTGATGCACCAGTGCGATTGCGTCGGCGACGTCGAAGCGTTCCTTCGCCATGTATGCCGGGCGCCCGAAGCCGATCCACCGATCAAACGCTTCACGGAAATCGCGCACCCAGCCACCGGCAACCATCGCGCGGGCAATGTGTGGACGTCCGACTGCACCTTTATCCGCTTCGGCGAGCACCGACTCCATCGTGACCGGAATGCTGTGCCGATTCAGGACTTCGACAATCCGCACCGCGCGCTCCACACGGCCAGCCTGCAGTTCACGCAGCGCGGACCGCATCGCCTCTTGATTCGAGAGATGGAGGCCGAGCAAATGCAGTTCATCATCGTCGAAATGCGAGCTGAGTTCGACGCCGGCAATGATGCGCACGCCGAGTTCGGCGCCAGCAGCGATCGCTTCGGGCAATCCGTCGACCGTGTCATGGTCGGTGAGCGCGAAAGCATAGAGCTTGGCGTCACGGGCCGCTTCGACGACCTTGGCCGGTGCCAGCGCGCCATCCGAGGCGGTCGAGTGCACTTGCAGATCCACGAATTGCGCGGACTCCCCACGTCCCGACACCGTCTCCGGGCCCGCGGTGCCCGGTATGCCGGTCACGTGCGGTAGCCTGCCTCTGGAGAGCGCGCGCCCGGCTGCGACGTGCGGAAGAGGTCGACGAGCTGGGCGTTCTCGAGCTCGGCGAGCGATTGCTCCCGCGCACGCGTTCCCACCGGCGAGTAGCGGGTGACCCGTACATCACGGTCGCCGCCTGTTCCCGATACAAAGATCAATCCGAACTCATCACCGACGTACTGCGTGAGGAATCCGGAGGGGTATACCTGCCATTCGCGTCCATCGACGGTGATGCGTCGCGCGGGCATATCAGCCTCCCTGTACTTCGCGCCAGCAACCGGGCACCTGGCCGCCTTCATGGACCGCGGCGATGGCTTCATCGCTCGCGGCCTCCGTGAATTCGACAAAACGACCGGATTCGGTGGCGTGTTCAAAGACCCAAAAATGTGCCGGTACGGCAGCCGCGCGCGCTCGGCGATGCACGAGAGACGCCAGATAGGCCTCTCGCTCCACCGACGCAACAACGCGCTCCTGCATGGCCAGCACGCGTGCCATGTCGGACTCAGAACCCGGTTTCGGGTACCGACTCCAGCGTCTTCTTGAGATCGGCCATGAACCGATCCGCATCAGCGCCGTCAATCACGCGATGATCAAACGACAGCGAGAAGTATGCGCAGGTACGGATGGCGAGTGTGTCTTCGCCATCGGGACCGGTAACTACCTTGGCCCGCTTTTCGATCGCGCCAAGTCCAAGGATGGCTGTGGTACCCACCGGAATGATCGGCGTGCCAAATAGCGAGCCGAAGACGCCAGGGTTCGTGATGGTAAACGTCGAATCCTGCACGTCCGTCGGACTGAGCTTCTTGCTGCGGGCGCGCGCGGCGAGGTCGTTCGTGCCACGCGTCAAGCCGCTGAGCGAGAGTTCATCGGCATGCTTGAGCACGGGAACGATGAGACCAGTCGGCTCGAGCGCTACGGCGATGCCGAGGTTGATCTGCTTACGCAGAATGATGTCGTTGCCGGCCACGGCCGCGTTGAGCGTGGGATGACGCTTGAGCTGCGTGCAGACCGCCTGCAGGATGAACGGCAGGTAGGTGAGCTTCTGCCCCGACTGTGCCTCGAACTCCTTTCGCATGGCGGCGCGGATGCGCGCCACTCGCGTGAGGTCGATCTCGAAGAATGACGTGACGTGTGTTGCGACCTTGATCGCGAGCGACATGTGATCGGAGGTGAGCTTCCGAATCTTGGACATCGGCTCGACGATATCACCGGCCCACGGCGTGGGCAGCGGACCGCGGTGCTCGACCCCTGCGGGCGCATGCATCGAGGCCCCGGGAGCTGGCGCCGCTGCTGCAGGCTTCGCGGCGAGGAACGCGTCGAGGTCCTTGCGTGTGACACGACCGGCGATGCCGCTGCCACTCATGTCCGCGATCTCGACGCCGTATTCGGCGGCCATCTTGCGCACGAGCGGCGATGACTTGGTGCGTACGCGCTCCTCGAACGAACCGGCGGCCGCGGTGCGGATCGCCGGAGCAGCCGTAGCCGCGACCGGCGCCGTCGACGCGACGGCCGACGCAGCCGCAGCCGCAGTCGCCGCAGGAGCAGCCGGAGCAGCCGGTGCGCTCGGTGTCGCGGCCGGCAGGGACGCGGCAACAGCGGCATCGGTCTCGAGACGCGCCACGACCGTTTGAATTGCCACGGTCTGCCCCTCACCGATCAGGATCTCAAGCAGGATACCGGCCGACGGAGACGGAATCTCCGCATCGACTTTATCCGTGGATATCTCGAAGAGCGGTTCGTCACGCTTGACGTTGTCGCCGACCTTTTTGAGCCACCGCGAAACGGTTCCTTCCGCGATGGACTCACCCATCTGCGGCATGATGACATCTATACGAGCCACTCGATCATCCTCGATCTGAAGAAGCAGCGTCGGCCGCGCGGTCCGCGCGACGCAAACGCCACAAGGCGAGAATCGGCAGCGTTGTCGCGCCGATGGCACCACCGTACCCTGCGTACACCCACCATTCGCACGCCGGCAACCCCGCCATGGGAGTGCAGCGTGCGAAAAAGCCCAGCAACTTCCCGATGCCGACGCCAACCATGGCGCCGCTTACCGCGCCAATAAAGAACGTAAAGCATCCCACCCCGATATTCCGACCGACGCGGTCTTCGGGGAGGGGCGTCGGTGTATCACCAGCTGAGGTCGTCGTCATCAATACGCAGTCAGGCGCCGGACCGCTCGAACGATATCGGCAGTTTGCGGCAACACGTAATCTTCGAGCGCTGGAGCGTAGGGAAGCGGAATATCCGCGGCCGTTACGCGCAACACGGGAGCGTCGAGCCACTCGAAGCAGGTTTCGTTCACGCGCGCGGTGATCTCACCCGCGATGCCACCCGTGCGCGTATCCTCATGCACAATCAGCAACCGATTCGTCTTCTTCACGGTACGAAAGATCGCCTCGTCATCCATCGGCGCGAGCGTGCGCAGATCGAGAACTTCGACGGAGATACCCTCGGCCGCGAGCAGATCGGCAGCCTCGAGGGCCTTCCACACCGTCGAGGCATAGGTCACGACCGACACGTCGCTGCCCTCGCGGGCCACGCGCGCCTTGCCGATCGGCACCACATGATCGCCCTCGGGCATCACGTCCTTTACGCGACGATACAGATATTTATGCTCAAAGAAGAGCACACAATCTTCGTCGCGAATGGCAGCCTTCATCAGGCCCTTGGCATCCGCTGCCGTAGCGGGATACACGATCTTCAGTCCGGGCGTGTGCAAAAACCCGGCTTCCGGGTTCTGCGAATGAAACGGACAACCGCGCACGTAGCCGCCGCTCGGACCGCGCACCACCATCGGACACGGTAGGAATGCACGATAACGCGCGGTCGCGACGTAGTTGGTGAGCATGTCGTACGCGTTCGCGATGAAATCGATGAACTGCATTTCCACGACCGGCCGCAATCCCATGTGCGCCGCACCGGCGGCCGCACCCACAAGCGCGATTTCACTGATCGGCGAATCGATCACGCGCTGCTCACCAAACTTGGCGAGCAACCCATCGGTAACTTTGAACGCACCACCGAACGCGCCGATGTCCTCGCCCATGCAGAAGACGTTCCGGTCCCGCTCCATCTCCTCGAACAGCGCCTCGCGGATCGCTTCGAGATACGTAATCTCGGCCATCAGTGCTTCGTTCCGTCAGCATGCCAGGTGCCCCAGCTCTCCGGGCGTTCCTGACCGTACGCGTCCGTCGCAGCGTCTCGACGGAACCAGAGCGGTTGCTCGGCGGGCGGCTCGGCGTACACCCCCATGAGCGCCTCACGCGCGTCGGGCGTGCCCGAGAGTTCGGCGACGTCGGTGGCCTCATCGATCTCACGCAGGATGCGCGCATCAATGGCCGCGATCTCGTCGGCGGTGGCGCCGAGCTCGGACCGAAGCACCTGCACATAGCGGTCGATCGGATCGTTTTCCGCGGCCCACTGCTCGATCTCACCGGCTGGCACATACGATTGATTGTCGTGCTCGGCGTGTCCCTTGCGGCGGTAGGTGATCAATTCGACCAGCGCGACACCGTGGCCCGCCCGCGCGTGATCAACGGCCGTCTTGGTGGCGTCGTACGTCGCCAGTACGTCGTTGCCGTCGGCCTGCAAGCCCAAGACGCCGTAGCCGATGGCTTTGTCGACGAAGAACTTCGCGGCCGACTGCTTGTGCGTCGGCGTGGAATAGGCATAGCCGTTGTTTTCGACGATGACCACCAGCGGGCATTTTTGTACGGCGGCGAAGTTGATGCCTTCGTGAAAGGCTCCAGTGCTTGTGGCGCCGTCGCCGACATACACCAGGCCGACGCGATCTTCGCCACGCATCTGGAAGGACATCGTCACGCCGGTCATGACCGGGACCATGTCGCCGAGCGGCGAAATCTGTCCAAGGAAGCCACGCGTGACTCCAGCCTCGCCAATGTCACCGAAGTGAATGTTGAGTTCACGACCGCGCGTGGGAGAGTCCGCCTTGGCCATGTACTGCTTGAGCACTTCGACCGGAGTTGCGCCTTTCACGAGCATGGCGCCCAGATTGCGAATCAGCGGTGACATGACGTCACGCTGCTCGAGCGCGAAGCAGCTACCGACGGCATCGGCTTCCTGGCCGAGCGAACGAAAGAGTCCGCCAACGACCTTGGTTTGCCGATACAGATTCACCAAGCGCTCTTCGAGTTGCCTGGTGAGCTTCATCCAGTAGTACAGCTCAAGTTTGCGCTCGCGCGAGAGCGCGTCGCTGGGACGCGCTCCGACGGCCGGAGTCCCACGGCCGGTGCGCGCCTTGGACATCAGTAACCGGCCTCGATCGTGTGTCGAGGATCTGCCGTGCGGTGCACGTCGTTGAAGAAGCGTTTGACGTTCTTGTCCAGTCGGCTCTCACCAACCTGATCGGTGTGCGCTTCAACAACTGTGTAGTGCCCGCCTTCCATTTTGACCGACACCGTGAGCGCGCCGAGCGGGCCGCGGAAGCTCCGCGAACGGGCATCAGCTGACGCACGGGAGAGACCGAGCGCCCCGAAAAAACGATCGGCCGACGCCAACACGGTGTCCGGTGTAAGCGAGGTCCGATGAAAGTGCCGCATACTCAGGGTTCCTTGCGCGTGCTGTCCTTGGCGCGCGGTGGTGGTTCCGACGGACGCGTCGTCGAGGGAGGGGAGAAATCGCCCGGCTCCTCGGCCGCCATGATATCCTGCGTCCAGTCCGGCGTTTTCTGCAGGACCTTGGTGGAATCGAGGCGAAACTGAATGGCCATCGCCCACATACCGGCCGTGACGAACATCAAATTGCTGCGATAGGTCCCCAGTTCGTCCGTGGCGGCGAGGCCATTGGAGACGGTCTTTCGATCGCGGTTCGTGCCGAAGATCCGTCCTTCGCCGCCCTGAATGGGGAGGCCGCTCTTCACATCGTGGACCATCACACGCCAGTAAATCGGTTCGAGCGCGCGCGTCGGCTTACTCTCAGGTGACACCCGAATGGCAAAATCATCCGTATTGAAAC
>JBBQAK010000429.1:0-3292 GCA_038316215.1 Gemmatimonadales bacterium
GGGATCGTGGTGTGCACATTGGCCGGCGCACCGTAGCGCTCGCGGTTGCCGCCCGTGATCCGCTCGCGCAGGTCGTCGGCGCTGGCCGGAAGGTCCACGGTGTAGCCCTGCTCCTTGAGCGAGGCGAGCACGCGCTGCATGGACGGGAACACGGCCAGGTACGCGGCGCTGCCGGTGTTACCGGCATTGGGCGGAAAGTTGAACAGGATCAACGCGATCTTGCGCTGCGCGCGCGCCTTGCGCCGCAACGCCACCAACTTGGCGACCCGCTCGGCGACGCGGTCAATCCGCTCGGGGATCGGCTCCGACGCGGCCGCCTTGCCAGGCTGGGGCTCACCTTTTCCACCAAAGACGGTCGGGATGATCGCGCCATCGAGTTCGGGAATCGCAATCTGCAGGGTGGCCTGCAGCGGATTGAGGCCGCGGGCGTCGTTGCGCCACTCCTGAATCGTCTGGAACTCGAGCGTTTGCAGCGTGAGATACGGCACATCGAGTCCGCGCAACACGTCTTGCGCGGCCTCAGAATTGTTGTACGCGGGTCCACCAACCAAGGAGAATCCGGTCAGGTTGATCATCGCATCGATCGTCGCCTGGCCTGATCCGTTCGTGAAGTACTTCTCGACGGCAGGACGCGCATCGAGCGCCGACGCGAACGCCGGCACCACGCGTAATCCCTTGGACTCCAGGGCCCGAACCACCGCCGCATAGTGTGCGACGTTGTCGGCCAACAGATACGACCGACCGACAAGCACGCCCACCGTGCCCACTTCCGTGTTCGCGCCACGATGACGTGGCAGCGCGTCCATGCGCTCGACGATTCCCCGCGCTGGGAGCGACGGGTGCCACAGGCCAACTTCCGGATAGGTGTGTGGCTGCTGAGGATTGAGCGCCCCGCGCAGTGCCTTCCGCGGACCGTCGGCATAGCGATCGATGGCATACTTCACCATCTGCTCGATGTTCTCCGCCGAGCCGGCTAACCAGTATTGAATGAGCAAGAGGTACGCACGGACATCCTGCGCCGTACCCGGGATGAACTTGAGAATGGACGGCAGCGTACGCAGCGCGGTCATCTGCCGCTCGCCGCTCGACTTGCCGTCTCCCCGCGAGCCGCGGAGCTTCTTGAGCAGATTGATCGGTGAGAGCGGCGAACGGGACTCGCCGCCACTCATGTCGAACTTGCCCAGCTTCGTGCACTTGACCAGCTCGGGAGTACACAGCGCACAGAGCACCGCGTCGGCCTGATCACGCCGTGCCAACACCGCCTCGTACACCGCATTGGCATACTCTTCCTGGAAGAGCTGCGTGCACACGACGATGTTCGCCTGCGCGATGTCCTGGCGCGCGCGCTCAGCGGCCTTCGGGTCAGAGCCGAAGTCCGCCGCCACATGCATGTGGATCGTCAAGCCCGGGATGTCGCGCGTGAGTGCAGCCCCGGCCCGCTCGAACGCATCGGCCAAGTGCGCGTCGAGGGTGGTGATCGCCACGCGAATCGGGATCACGCCAGCACTCTTTCTAGCGGCCATAGAACGCCTTCGCGTCGTACAGCGTATCGACCGTGATTTGTGCGATGCCACGTTCGAGCGCGTACCGTTCGGTATTGCGACGCACTTTGCCGCGTACGAAAAACGGAATCTTGCTGAGCTCCACTTCTGCCAGCGGGAGCCACGAGGTCGTGACGGGCGCCACCGCCACGAGGGCGGCGTCTTCGTCTTCTTCTTCGGCGAATCCGACCGCGCTCGCCGCTTCCGGCGCTTCCAGTTCGATGGCGGCGCGCGCGGTGAACGGCGTAACGCGCGCGTCGCCGATGGCATCACCGCGGGCCGACCGATCAACCGCCGACGGGGTGGCGTGCAAGTGCGATGGTGTCGCACCGTCGGAGAATTCGAAATCGTCCTTGAACATGTGCAGCAGATGCTCTTCGAGCCCCATCATGAGCGGATGCACCCAGGTGTCGAAGATCACGTTCGCGCCTTCGAATCCCATCTGCGGCGAATGCCGGGCGGGCACATCTTGCACATGGATCGGCGCCGAGATCACGGCACACGGCACGCCCAACCGCTTGGCGATATGGCGTTCCATCTGCGTCCCCAGCACGAGTTCCGGGGCGAGTTCGGTGACGCGCTGCTCGACGGCGAGGTAATCGTCACTGATGAGCGCTTCCACGCCGAGTGAGGCGGCGAGTTCGCGAATCGGCCGCGCATACTCACGCGAGTACGTGCCGATGCCGACCACGGTGAACCCGAGTTCGTCTTTGGCCACACGCGCGGCGGCCATCACGTGTGTGGCGTCGCCGAACACGAACACGCGCTTGCCGGTGAGGTACGTCGAGTCAACCGAGCGCGAATACCAGGGCAACAACGAACGACTGGCATCGATCTGCGCGGACCCGGCGCGTTCGCGCTCGAGCAGCGCGGAGACATCGACGCCGGCGACCTTGCCCACTTCCTCGACGAACTCACGTGTCGCCAAGACGCCGATCGGAACGGTCCGTACCGTTGGCTGACCAAAGGTTTTCTGGAGCCAACGCGCCGTGGTGTCGGCGACTTCCGGGTAGAGGACCACGTTGAAGTCGGCGTCCGGCATCGACCGGATATCCGCGACCGTGGCATTGAGCGGTGCGCAAACGTGGACATCGACGCCGATGTCATGGAGCAGTCGCGTGATTTCACGCACATCGTCGCGACTGCGGAATCCCAGCGCCGTACCGCCAAGCAAATTGCAGCGCGGCCGGCGCTGTTCGCGGGTAGCTGCTGCGGTCACGCTCTCGCGAGGGGGCGATCCGGGCGACGGCGCGAGTGGTAACAGCAGCGTACGCACCAGATGATAGAACGTCTCGCTGGCCCCCCAGTTCTCCTTTTTGGAGTACGCGGGGAGTTCGAGTGGTACCACGGGAATCGGCAGCGACATACCCATCGCGAGCGAGCCAGGCTGATCCTGAATCAGCTCGGCCGTGCACGACTCGCCGACAAGCATGGCGTCCGGCTTGAAGCGCTCATACGCGTCGCGCACGGCCGACTTCACCAGCTCCGCGGTATCGCCGCCGAGGTCTCGTGCCTGAAACGTCGTGTACGTCACCGGCGGGCGGGCGTCACGCCGCTCGATCATAGTGAACAGCAGATCGGCATAGGTGTCACCCTGCGGCGCATGCAGGACGTAGTGCACGCCCTTCATCGAGGTCGCGATTCGCATCGCGCCGACGTGGGGCGGGCCTTCATACGTCCAGAGCGTCAGTTCCATACCGTGATCCTCAAACCGCGAGTCGCTGCGCGCGATCGAGCGGCCGCGCAAAGAG
>JBBQAK010000167.1:0-8100 GCA_038316215.1 Gemmatimonadales bacterium
CGATGCCCGAGTTATTATCGCGTTTGCTCAAGCGCTGAGCGCTGTTGGGTCGAGCGCGAAAGCGCTCGATCCCCCATCTTGCGGGATACCCGTTTGGTCGTCCGTCGCGCTCCTCGCTCCCCAGTGCTGTCATGCGCCCACTCCGTCCGCTTGTCGTTTCGCTCCTCGCCGCCTCGCTGAGCCTCGCGCCGTCTCTGCATGCCCAACCGGTCGTGGCCGATCCGGCGCTAGCCGCCGAAATCGATCGTCGCACGGCAGCCATCGCTGCCAAGGTCACGGCGTGGCGGCATGACATTCACCAGCATCCAGAGCTGGGATACGCCGAGAAGCGCACCGCGGCGCTGGTGGCCGCGCACCTCAAGTCGTTGGGGCTCGAGGTACAGGAGAACGTGGGCGGCATCCCGGGGGTGGTGGGCATCCTGAAGGGTGGTAAACCCGGTCCTACGGTGGCGCTGCGCGCGGACATGGACGCGTTGCCTGTTACCGAGCTCGTGGACGTGCCGTTCAAGTCGACGGTGCGCACGGTGTACAACGGCCAGGAAACGGGCGTGATGCACGCCTGCGGGCACGACATGCACACGGCGATGCTGATGGGCACGGCCGAAGTGCTCGCCGGTCTCAAAGATCGGATTCCGGGCACGGTGAAGTTTCTGTTTCAGCCGGCCGAAGAGGTGCCGCCGCGCGGCGGTGCGCAGCCGATGATCGAGGCGGGGGTGATGAAGGGCGTGGATGGCGTGTTTGGGCTGCACGTGGGACCAGGTCCGCTCGGCGCCATTCGCTATCGCGCCGGAGCGATCTCGGCCAGCGCCGACGGCTGGCGCATCGTGGTCCACGGTCGCCAGGGGCACGGGGCGATGCCGTCAAATGCCGTCGATCCGATTGTGGTCAGTGCAGAAATCGTGACGGCGCTGCAGACGATCGTGTCGCGTCAGCTCGATCTCTCGAAGGCGCCGGCGGTCGTGACCGTGGGGGCCATTCATGGTGGACTGCGCGAGAACATCATTCCCGATTCGGTGTGGATGATCGGTACGATTCGCGCGTTCGACAGCCAAGCCCGCGCGACGATCCACGATCGCATGAAACGCATCGCGACGAACATTGCGGAGGCACACGGCGCCACGGCCGATGTGATCGTGGATATCGGCTATCCGAGCTCGGTGAACAGCGACGCGATGGTCGCCAAGTTCTATCCCACGTTGAAGCGCGTCGCGGGCGCAGTGGGCGCCACCGAAGGTGACGTGACGATGGCTGGCGAGGACTTCTCACGCTTCTCGGCACTTGCACCGGGCTTCTTCTTCAACCTTGGCGTCACGCCGCCGAATCTCGATCCCAAAACGGTCGCCAGCAATCACTCGCCGCTCTTTCAGGGGGATGACCGGGCGTTGGCCGTGGGTGTTCGTGCGATGACGAACATGGCAATGGACTTTCTGCGTTCGGGCGGAGTGCCGAAGATCATTCCGTGAGGTGGGGCCGGTGACCGACGGCGCCGTGTGGACGTTACACCGATACGCCGATGTTCATGCGGCGCTCCTCGACGATCGTCTGGTGCCGTACGGCGTGACGGCACGCGGCGATGCGACGCACCGCGTGGTGCGTGAGGCCGTGGCGCAGGAGCTGCCGCCGGCGCTGGTGAGCCGATGGCGCGAGTCTCTCGGAGCGCGGGCCGATCAACTGCTGGATTCGCTCGCTGATGGGGATCATGCAGATATGATGCACTGCGTGGCACGCCCTTGGGCTCACGAGGCCGTGCAGCAGATTTTGCAGATTCCTGTGCCAACGATCGCTGCGTGCATCCCCGCGGCAACCACGTTGTTCGAGGAATCAGCACTCGCACGAGGAGGAGCGCCTTCGGAGGCGCTCACCCACGCCGCCGTGCAGCTCTCGTTGCAGCTCGAAGCGTTTGGTGGTGCGGGCACGGTGCAAAGTTTCGTGGCCATGACACACACCGTACCGTCGTTGATCGGGGCCGCGATGCTGGCGCTGTTGCAGCATCCCTCGCAGTTGGAGTGGCTCCGCTCGAATCACTCTGGAAACGCGGGCCGCACGGTGTTGGCCCACGCCACGAACGAACTGATGCGATTCGCTGGGCCATCGCGGGCCGTGTTTCGCACGGCGGTGGCGCACGTGTCGATCGGCCCCGCCACGATCGCGCCCGGCGATGCCGTCGTGCTTTTGCTGTCACACGCGAATCGTGATCCCGCTGTGTTCGTGGCGCCCGACCAGCTTGACGTGCAGCGGACGCCGGCGGCACATCTGGCTTTCGGCGCCGGTGTGCACGGCTGCGTTGGCGCGCAGATCGTACGCATGCTCTTACAGGAGGCGATCGCGGCGTTCGTGCGCAGTCCGCGCGACGTCGCGCTTGATACGCGTGACGGCCTGCGCGTGGCGTGGCTAGACGGTTTCGCCCTGCGCGCGCCCAAATCGGTGCCGGTGGTGGTGCGCGCGCGAGGCTAGTCGTTCAGTTGAATAGTTGACGCGAGTTTGGTGCACGTCGCGATACGTTCGTTTCCGGTTATCGCGCTGAGCACCTCAGCGGTTCCCGACGCCACACGCGCCAGCACGCCGGCGTCGCGAGTCACCTTCGGGCCGCGTTCCATAGTGCGCTCGAGCAGATCGAAGAATGCCTGCTCTGACGGGAAGCGCGCCATCGACGAGCGTGCGCTGGCCAATGTGGCGCGCAACTCGCCGGAGGGGCCGGTCAGCATCGTGCGCACGCTGCCACAGCTTCCGCCGTACGACAGCATCTCCATCGCTTCGAGTCGCAGCGTGCGCGGCGCATTGGGATTTCCTATGAGTGCGATCGCGGCGGCACGCGTCGCTTCCTCGTTGAAGGGCGCCGGTGACGGTCGCTGCGACGGGGCGGTTGGTCGGACGCGGACAATAGGCTCAATCTTGACCGCCAGGTCCCCGCGTCCGGTCTGCATGTAGAGGTGGTACAGTCCGTCGCGACCGATGTCGACGATAACGCGGCCAATCATGGCGTCGATAGCGCTGACGCCTTGGTCGATGAAGGTGAAGCCGAACGAGACAACGTTGCGTAAGACGCGCTCCGCTTCGGCGGGATTGCCTGACGCTAGATAGTATGTGGCCCGTGACACCGCCGCATAGGCGACCTGCTTGGAATCGGCGAAGCCAATGGTCGGCAACGCCATCAGCGAGGCATCGGATTGGAAAGGCGTCTCGAATAATCCGCCCACGAGGTCAACCTGACGCGCGTGCGCGACGGCGTCAAAGTCCTTCCAGAACGGAGCCTCAGCCACCTCGCGCAAGTATGCCATTTCGCGTGCGCTGTAGCCTGCTGGTGTCTTGCCGATCAGCATGAACGCTGCCGGCCCCTTGTATTGGGGCGTGCGCATGTCGACAAACATGTCAGGCGTAAGCGTGATGCTGTTCCACGGACGGGCGTGTGTCGCGCTCACCGTCCGCATGGGGTAGTCCTTATGCGGTCGCGGTGATGCGATACGACGCAGCGCGTCACCAGCGGCCTGCGGCGTGATCGACGCATCGATCGGTGCGCGGAATTCACGCCACGTGTCGGCCTCAGCCGTCTTCGCTTGCAAGTGCGACATGTTCGGTATGAACAGGGCACTGCGGTTGGCTACGAGACCCATTGGAATCGCCGAGAGCAGGGTGAGGCCGATGGCGGCGCGTCCCACGGCGCGTAGGAGTACGTGCGGCCAACTGCTGCGATCGGCCGTGCGCTCAATTGGGTGACTTTCGTGTAGCGCCGGCGCGCTGGCCGCATCACGCGCCCAATCGTAGCCGAGGTCTTCTTTTGAGTCGAAGCGTGCCGCGTTCATGGGTCTTACACCGGAGAGAGTGCAATGTGATGCGGATAGACGAGCGCGTCATCAACCTCCTGATGTGCGGCCACCAGACGCTGCACGTCGGCCGACACGTCCGACGCGAGCCCGAGATGGGTGGTCAGGCTTTCGAGCGAGGTTGATCCCGCGTGGAGACGGAGCAGGCCCAGACGGAGTGTCTCCATGGCCGCAATGGCCTCACGCAGTCGCGCCTGCACCATGTCTCGATCGGCACACAGTTCGTCGTGCGCGTCGCTATGCGTGCCACTGTCGGTGGCGCCGACGGCGTTCTGCAACTGCTCGTATCGCGCGCGCAGCTGCTGTGCGTCTCGCTGCAGCGTGTGCAGTACACCGGGCAACTCGCGGAGCGCAGCCCGTGAAGGCGCTGGGAGTGATTCGAACAGCTGTTCGGTCGCCATGCCCAGCGAGAGCTCGGTGGCTCGATGCGTCATCGCCGGCTGTACGGTGTTCGAGCCGCGCAGGAGGCGTGCGACGCGGAATGCGAATGACCCGAACCGACCACTCCACGCACGGCTCCAGAACTCCACGTCGACATCACGCTGACGCTGCATCACCGCGAGCCACGCAATGGTGAGCACCGTGCTCGCGACTCCCCCTACCATCACGACGGCCCCGACATCGGCGAAGCGCGGCAAGACGGCGCCGACAAGTGCGACGGGAAGTAGCAGGGCCGTGGTAGACACGACGACCCGCGTGGTCGCGCCAAGCAGTTGCTCAAGCCGCGCGCGGATGGGATGCGCGATCACGCTGCGCTCCTCACGAGCCGTCGCCTGTTCGGCGAGGAACGCCGGGAGCACGTCAGCCTGTGCGAATCCGCGATCCAACAACTGTTTGGCGGCCGTGACGCCGAACACCGGCGGCATGAGCGCCACCAGCAGTAGCAGCGACACGATCCCAGCTGCCGGGCCGCCAACGGCTGAGATGCCAACGGAAGCCACCAGCGCACCGATGAGCCCCAGCAGTGTGCCACCGCCGTCCATGCGGCCGTTGCGCTTTACAAACGCGCGCAACGCGGCGGGCAACTCTCGACGTTGTTCGATGGCCACACCAAGCTGTTCGGCGAGAGCGTCGGCGCGCGACGGCCGACTGGCCGGATCTTTGGCGAGACACTGCTCAACGAGCTGCGCCAGCGTGCGAGGTACGACGACACCCGTTGACGCCAACGGAGGCGGCGCTTCGGTGACCTGCTTCGCCAGCACCTCGGTCGCCGTGTTGCCGGACAAAGGTAGTCGTCCCGACAGCGCGAAGTACGCGGTCACGCCCAAGGAGTAGAGATCGCTGCGTGCGTCGACATCGTGCCCCAGCGCCTGCTCAGGACTCATGAACTCGGGTGTACCACTCAGGAGCGAGCTCGCGGCTTCACCGCTGGCCGCGGCGATCCCGAAATCACCCACCAGTGCGCGCCCGCTTTCGCGCTCGATGAGAATGTTGTCGGGCTTCACGTCGCGGTGCACGAGCCCTTGGCCATGGGCATGACCGAGTGCCCATGCCACCTCGCGCAGCAACCGCGTCGCGTCGCGCACGGAAAGCGGGCCGCGCTGCTGCACACGCTGCGAAAGCGTTTCGCCCTCGACGTACGTCATCACGTAGTAGGCAAAGTCTCCCGTGACGTCGACGGCGTGGATCGGGATGATATGCGGGTGCGACAGTTTGGCCGCGAGCTGCGCCTCGCGCAGAAACCGTTCCCGGAGCGCCGGTGTCGCGGCAAGGTCCGCTGGCAAGACCTTGATCGCCACGAGCCGATCGAGGTGCACCTCACGCGCGAGAAACACGACGCCCATCCCGCCGCGACCAAGCTCCCGGTCGAGCGAGTAACGCCCCGCGACGGCGGTTTGAAATGCCAGAAACAGGACATCTGGAGCAGGCAGCGGGGGCATACACTCCTTGGGCGACATTCAGAGGTTGTAGCGCAATCCGGTAAAGACGATTGGTGCGCAGCGACGTTTCTGCCTCCTCCCGCAGATAACAAAAGGCCCCCGGTCGTAACCGGGGGCCTTTTGTCGTACTCTGCAGGTCACCAGCGCCGAACTTATCGGTTGGCCGTGTTGTCCAGCTGCGGTCGTGTGGCGAGCGTCGTACTCACGACCGTGATGTCGCCGCGTGCGCCGATCGTGTAGACCTTCCCCGCCGAGAAGGACACGGCCGTGCGGGTAATAACGTTGGTCGACGAGCCGACGTAGCGCGTAGTGAGGTTGTAGACCGCGCCGGGCAGTGCGACAAACGCTCCCCCCGACTTGTACGCCACTGCGCCGCCCACCGGCAGTTCCACACCCGTGGTCGGATTCGTCGCGTACAGCGTCATCGGATTCGCGTTCGAGATGGCATTTACGAATCGAACATACGCCACCGTATAGTCGAGCGTGTCCACGAACGCATCTTCCAACACGAAGCCTTCGGCGGCTTTCGCGGTCGTGCTATAGATCCCGCTGATGTAGAACGAGTAGGCTTTACCCGCCGCGAGTGTGGCCGCTGCCGTCGCAATGGGGAGATCCTTGTCGACTGTCGCCGAGATTCTGCCGGCGAAGGTGTACTGCCCGGGCGCGATGCCCGAGTAGAAGCCGCCGCCGCCGACGCCGCCGGAGGCGACGCCATTGGTGGATTCGACGCCGGTCGCGGAGAGGACCGCGGTGACCTTGGCGTCATTGGCGTAGAAGTTCACGGATGGCGCGCCAACGCCGAAGTTGAAGAACTTCACGCGGGCCGCCGGCAGTGAACCGGTGATGTCCTGTACGGCGTTTTTCTCACACGCGGTGAGCGCGACGGTGCACAGCAGCATCGCTATCGATCTGAATGTGTTCATCGCTGTTTACGGTTGAGTGATCCAGAGAGGCTTCGTGTGGTAGTCGAGCGCCAGGCCGCCGATGGCGTCCAGTCCGGCTCTGTTCCACACGTACTCCGAGTTGAAGCGCGGACGGACCCGCTGCACGATCTTGCCGCCGTTGTCTGGGTACAGGTTCGTCGGCGGCGTGAAGCCCGGGAACACCTGCATGCCGCTGGTCGGATCGACGTCCGTGTAGTTATACCGGCGCAAATCCATCCAGATCTCGTTGTGGCCCCAGCCCCATTGCGCGATGTACTTCTGCGACATGATGCGGGTCAACGAGAGGCCGGCCGCTGATGTCGGCACAATGGCCGGATTGGCGAGGAATGCCGCCTTTTCGGCCGCCGAGATCTGCGTGGGCGACTGGTTGTTGTCGAGATTGCGCGAGTTCACGAAGTCCATGTGCGACGAGACGCCGGCGGTGTACGCCGCCAGTGCCGTGCCCATGTCGCTCATTTTGAACGCCGCCTCCGCCTTGATGAACTGCAGCTGCGAGTACGTCATCAGCGGCATCTTCGCCTTATCGTCGAAGATGTACCGGCCGGGTGATGCGAGACCGCCGGTGCCAGGATAGCCGTACACGTTATTCGGCTGCTGTGCGGCGGTGAGGGCACCGAAGCCGACCACGTTCACGTCGAGACCGCGGTACACGCCATCGGGCGACGGCGAAAGGATGCGCGACATGCGCGGATCCACGGCACCCCCGAACTGCGTGCCGTTCATCAGCCCGACGACGAACTGCGACTGACGATAGGCATTGAAGTTGCCGCGCGTCCGCCCCCAGAAGTTGATGTCGTCGTTCTGCGTGCCCGGGTACGCCAGCAGGGCATCGTCGGCGTTGCTCGTGAACGATTGATTGACGGCTGCAATGACGTCGGCCGGCTTGTAGGAGCCCTTGCGGGAGTAGTGGTTCAAGTTGAGCGCCAGCATGCCATACGCCAGCTTGAGCCACTTGGTCCGATCACCGTTGTACATCTTGTCGGTGCGCGCCAGGTAGGTCTGGTCGACGGCGCCATCGGTCCGCTTGAGCAACACGATCGCTTCGTTCAGGAGCTTCTGGATCTCCTGATACGCGTACTCCTGCGAGTCGTAGTTGAACGAGAACTTCGACTGGTCGATCGCTTCCTTGACGATGATTTCACCGTGCATGTCCGTCGTGACCTGCCAGCCCCATGCCTTGAGCACTTTGGCAACGCCCAGGAGGTCCCAACGCTCTTCGGTCTCGGCCAAGTTCGTCATATCGACGAGATTCTGACCAAGCGTCCAGTACACGTCGCGCCACTGCTGCGCACCGTTGTCGCTGGACGGATCGTACCCCATGCGGTCCCACGTGGTGAGAATCGTGCTCGTCAGCACGTACTCCTGGTTGTACCGTCCCAGGAAACGGCCGTCGTACTGCGGCGCGGTGACCATCCAGTGCAGCATCGGCGCGAGATACAGATTCGCCGAGACTTT
>JBBQAK010000170.1:0-8072 GCA_038316215.1 Gemmatimonadales bacterium
CGTGGACTCGAGCGTGGCTGCCGCCCTCGTTCACAAGGCGATCGGCGATCAACTCACGTGCATCTTCGTGGATACGGGGTTGCTGCGCTTGCATGAGCGTGAGCAGGTGGAGCGCACGATGCGCGCACACCTTGGTATCAAGCTGATCACGGTGCGGGCGGAAGATCGCTTCTTGAATGGACTCGCCGGCGAAGGCGATCCGGAGAAGAAGCGGAAGATCATCGGGCACACGTTCATCGATGTGTTCGAAGATGCCTCGGCGGACGCAGGGAAGGGCGCCGAGTTCCTGGTGCAGGGCACGTTGTATCCCGACGTCATCGAGTCGGTGAGCGCGAAGGGCGGACCGTCGGCCACCATCAAGACGCACCACAACGTGGGCGGATTGAAACCGGACATGAAGTTCCGCCTGATCGAACCGCTCCGCGAGTTGTTCAAGGACGAGGTGCGGAACGTCGGCCGTGAGCTTGGGTTACCCGAGGAGATGGTCGGTCGACATCCGTTCCCAGGGCCGGGTCTGGCGATTCGCGTCCTCGGCGAAGTGACCCCGTACGCCGTCGATATTCTCAGGCGCGCCGATGCCATCTATCTCGAAGAGATTCGCGCGGCGGGTCTCTATCAGGAGATCTGGCAGGCCTTCGCGGTGTTCCTGCCGGTACGCTCGGTGGGTGTGATGGGCGATGGTCGGACGTACGAGCATGTGATCGCCTTGCGCGCCGTCACGAGCACCGACGGTATGACGGCCGACTGGTTCTCGTTCCCGCATGAGGTGCTCGGACGCATTTCGAATCGGATCATCAATGAAGTCGACGGCGTGAACCGTGTGGTGTACGACATCAGCTCGAAACCGCCGGCCACGATCGAGTGGGAGTAGTCTGCGCGATGTGAGTCAGGGGCGTTGGCAGGTGTTGGTGAACATGCAGTGCGGAGTTGTTCATGCACGACACTGGTACCAGTTCCCCGTATTGGTCGGAGGACGCCGCACTCGTGGCGTCCCGATTTGCATCGGGCCTGCAGGGGCTCACGTCGGTTCAGGCCGCCACGCAGCTTCGTGTGGTCGGCCCGAACAGCGTGGAGGATGCGCCGCAGCTGAGCGTCCTCAGGCTCTTCGTGCGGCAGTTCGAGAGCCCGCTCGTGCTGATCTTGCTCGTCGCCGCGATCCTGTCCCTTGGCCTGAAGCAGTGGGTGGACGCGGGAATCATTCTTGCCATTGTCGTTGGCAGCTCGGTCCTCGGCTTTTTCCAAGAGTATCGCGCGTCGACCGCCGTGAACGCCCTGCGTCAGCGGCTGGCACTGTCGTGCCGCGTCGTGCGCGACGGCGTGGAGCAGACGATCCCCGTGAGCGTTGTGGTACCAGGGGACATCGTACTGCTGTCGGCGGGTAATATGATCCCCGCGGACGGCGTGGTGCTCGACGCCGAAGACTTCTTGGTCAGTGAGGCAGGAATGACCGGCGAGTCATTCCCCGTTGAGAAGCGGCCAGGGGTGGTGCCGCGGGATACGCCCATGGCGGCGAGATCGAACTCGGTATTTCTCGGCGCATCGGTGCGAAGTGGTACGGCTCGCGTGTTGGCGGTGCGTACGGGCCGGGCGACCGAGTTCGGCGTGATTGGGGCGCGCTTGAAGTCCCGCCCGCCGGAGACGGACTTCGCGCGCGGTGTCCGCCAGTTCGGGATGCTGCTGATTCGCGTCATGATCGTCATCGTGCTGTTCGTCCTCACGGCGAACGTGCTGCTCGGTCGGCCCGTTATCGAGTCGTTGCTGTTCGCGGTGGCGCTGTCTGTCGGCATCTCGCCCGAACTCTTGCCGGCAATCATCAGCGTGACGCTGTCGGCCGGTGCCCGTGCCATGAGCGCGCGCGGCGTCATTGTGCGTCGGCTTGATGCGATCGAGAATCTCGGAAGCATGGAGATTCTCTGCACCGATAAGACAGGGACCCTCACCGAGGGTCGTATCGTCTTGCAAGAGGTGCTCGATGCTGTCGGACAGCCGTCCGCTGAGGTCCGTACCCTGGCATTTCTGAATGCTTCATTCGAGTCGGGCATCGCGAATCCGCTCGATGCCGCCATCGTAGCCGACGGAGAGCGAACCAAGTTGACGACGGTGGGCTACACGAAGATCGATGAGATTCCGTACGATTTCATCCGCCGCCGGTTGACGGTCATGGTCGCTGCCGCTGATTCGCCGTCGCAGCACCTGATCGTCATGAAGGGCGCCGTGTCCAACGTGTTAGATGTGTGTACGACTGTACAGATCGACAGTCGCGATGTCCCACTCGATTCCGCGCACCGCGCGGCACTGGAGGCGCTCGTTGCGGCTAAGGGCGCCGAGGGTTTTCGCGTACTCGCGGTGGCCACGCGGGTGTGCCCGGCGACACCGCACTACACCCGCGAGGACGAACGGGCGCTGACATTTCGCGGGATGCTCGTGTTCTTTGACCCGCCGAAGGCCGACGCCGCTCGTACGATTCAATCGCTGAACGGGTTGGGCATCAGCGTGAAAGTCATCAGCGGTGACAACCGGCACGTGACGGCGCATCTGGCGCGGGAAGTCGGGCTCGACGCCACCTCGATGCTGACCGGGGAGCAACTCACGCAGCTGACGGACGAAGCGCTTTGGCATCTCGCGCCGCAAACCACCCTCTTCGTGGAGATTGATCCACAGCAAAAGGAGCGTATCGTGCGTGCGCTACAGCGCACGGGACATGCGGTCGGTTACCTCGGCGACGGCATCAACGACGCGCCGGCGTTGCACGCTGCCGACGTCGGCATCTCGGTGGAGCAGGCCGTCGACGTCGCGCGGGAAAGCGCGGATATCATTCTGCTGCGACCGGATCTCGATGTGTTGCGCACGGGTGTGGAAGAGGGACGGCGCACGTCCGCCAACACGCTGAAATACATCACGATTACGACGAGTGCGAATTTCGGCAATATGATCAGCATGGCGGTGGCCACGCCGTTCCTGCCATTCCTGCCGCTGGCGGCGAAACAGATCCTCCTTAACAATTTTCTGTCGGATCTGCCGTCGATCGCGATCTCAAGCGACAACGTCGACGCCGATCGCGTGACCGCGCCGCAGCGCTGGCGCATCAAGGACATTCAGCGGTTCATGATCGTGTTCGGGCTGATCAGCTCCGTGTTCGATCTGCTCACTTTCGCCTCGTTGCTTTTGGTGTTCCACGCGGGCGTCGCGCCATTTCAGACATCATGGTTCATGATCTCGTTGCTTACCGAGTTGCTGGTCGTGCTCGCGTTGCGCACGCGAGGCTCAGCGCTACGCAGCCGTCCCAGCCAGCTGTTGTGGTGGACCACGATCGCCGTGGTGGTGGCGACGTTTGCCATCCCGTTTCTCGGCGAGATCAGTGCCGTGTTCGGTTTTGTGCCCCTCTCGCTCTCGCAGCTTGGCGCGGTCGTCGCCATCGTGACCGGCTATCTCGTGGCGACCGAGTGGGTCAAGCGCTGGTACTTCCGTTCCGCGTTCGGCGCTTCTCGGCCTCCATCGCCGGCCACTTGAGTCAACCCACTCCGGGCACGATCTTACGGCGAGTACGGTTCGCACACCGCTCAACGCGCCTGCAGAGTGCGGCGCTTCGGGAATCATCGAGGGAGACACGACGCATGGCACGCAGACGGTTCACGAAGATGCTGGCGACGCTCGGCGTCGTGACGCTACCTTGGCTTGCTCTCGACGCGCAGTCGGCAGGCGCCCCCACACACGGCGTGCGGCCCACGCGCCTGGTGATCCGCGGCGCGACGATCATCGAGGGCAACGGGACGCCGGCCGAAGGCCCGAAGGACATCGTGATCGAGGGGAACCGCATCGCGCAAATCGTGTCGCTCGATCCCGTGGCGATCAAGGATGGCACGGCGCGGCGTCCCACGGGCGACGTGATCATCGATGCGACCGGCAAGTATGTGATGCCGGGGCTCATCAACATTCACGGTCATGTGCAGGATGAGCGCGGGGGAATCGCACAACCACTCGAGTATCAGATGAAGCTGTGGCTCGGCATGGGCATCACCACCGTGCGCGATGTCTCGAGCGAAACGCTCAAGACGATCCAGTTGCGGGCGCGCAGCCTGAGTGGAGATTTGGTCGGACCGCGCCTGTACGTGTACGCGCGCTACGCGTACATGCCCGTGCCGCGCAACGAGGTCGAAGCACGCCAGCGCGTTCGTGATCTCAAGGCGCAGGGTGTCGACGGACTCAAGCTGTTCGGCATGGACAAAGATGTATATCCGGCGGTTCTTGATGAAGCGAGGAAGCTTGGCCTGCGCACCGCCCACCACATGGCCGTCGACGAGACGAACGCGTGGGACGCGGCCGCCGGCGGACTCACCAGCATCGAGCACTGGTATGGCGTGCCGGATGCAGCCATCACCGATGGACTGCAGCAGTTTCCGTCGAATTTCAACTACGCCGACGAGGGCATGCGATTCCGCTATGCCGGTCGGCTCTGGCGTGAAGCGGATCCTACGCGACTCCAGGACGTGCTCAAGGCCATGGTGAAGGGGAATGTCGCCTGGAATCCGACGCTCGAGATTTATGAAGCCAGCCGCGACCTGCAGCGTGCGGAAACGCAGCCATGGTTTGCCGAGTATCTGCATCCGACACTCGACAAATACTTCAAGCCGGATCCGTCGAACCATGGTTCCTACTTCGCCAATTGGAGTAGTACCGACGAAGCGTATTGGAAGGAGAATTACCGGATATGGTTTCAGGCGGTACGCGATTTCGAGCGGCTTGGCGGTGTGGTGGGAGCGGGTGAAGATGCGGGGTTCATTTATCAGGTCTACGGCTTCGGTCTGATTCGTGAACTCGAGCTACATCAGGAGGCGGGATTCGCTCCGCTCCGCGTGCTGCAGCATGTCACGGCGAACAATGCGAAGATTCTTGGTGAAGAGTCGAGGCTGGGGCGGGTACGTCCTGGCTTCCTCGCCGATTTGGTCGTGATCAACGGCAACCCGCTCGAGGATCTCAAGGTGTTCTATCCGCCTCGCGCCGATGCGGCGGCAGGTCCCGGCGGCGGCGTGGCGTGGACCATCAAGGACGGCATTCCCTACGATGCGCCGCGCCTCCTTCGCGAGGTGCGCGACTTGGTCTCCTCGGCGAAGCGCACCAACGGCCATTGAGCGTAGCCGTCGAGTCCAGCCGGGACTGGCGAGGGGACCTGCGTGACATGGCGCGAATCGCCATGCCGATCGTGTTTATCAATCTTGGCATTCAGGCCATGGGCGTCGTGGATGCGCTCATGGTCGGCAGGCTCGGTGGCGCCGCGATCGCGGCGGTTGCGTTGGGCAACTTCTATTTTTTCAACGCCAGTGTGTTCGGCATGGGACTGCTCTGCGCGATTGATCCGGTCGTCGCGCAGGCGGTTGGCGCCGGTGATTACGGCGCGGTCGCGCGTGGGGTGCAACGTGGATTCGTGCTCGCCGCGCTCGTATCCGTCGTCGTCTTGCTGGCCCTGCTGCCAGTCGAATGGATGTTGCTCACGCTCGATCAGCCGGCCGATGTCGTCGCGGAAACGGCGGTGTACACCCATCGGCGCGCGTTGGCGATTCTGCCGTTCTTTGCCTTCAACGTGTTCAGGCAAACGCTGCAGGCGATGGGCCCCGTACGGCATCTTCTCATAGCGGCGGCGGTCGCGAATGTCGTGAACGTCGTCGTGAACTGGCTATTGATCTTCGGCAACGCCGGTGCGCCGGCGCTCGGGGTCGAAGGCGCGGCCTACGCGACGGTCATTTCGACATGGGTCATGGCGCTCTTGCTGCTGGCCTTGGCGTGGCCGCTCCTCCGTCCCGTGATGGTGCCGTGGCGTCGGGAATCGCTCCATTGGGCGCCGTTCATGCGCATGCTGCGCATCGGTGTGCCGATTGGGATCCAATGGTTCTTCGAGAGTTTTGCGTTCGGCCTCACCGCGATCTTCATGGGCTGGATGGGTACGGCATCACTTGCCGGTCATGAGATTGCGCTCAACATGGCCGCGATGACGTTCATGGTGCCGCTCGGCATTTCGGGCGCGGCGGCCGCCGTGGTGGGCCGAGCCATCGGACGAGGGGACATGCCGGCGGCGCGGCGCGATGCTGTAGCGGCTATTGTCTGCGGTGGCGGCGTGATGTGCATCAGCGGCGTGATCTTCGTGGTCGCTCCGGAATGGCTCGCCACGCGATACACGACGGAAGCAGCCACCGTCGCGGTCGCGGTGTCGCTGATCCCGCTGGCGGGGATGTTCCAGGTGTTCGACGGCCTTCAGGCGGTCACCAGCGGCGTGCTGCGCGGCACGGGCGACACACGCGTGCCCGCAATCCTGCATATGGTCGCGTTCTGGGGCGTCGGCATCCCGCTCGGGATGTACTTGGGTTTCCGGACGCCACTACGCGAGCGCGGGCTCTGGATGGGACTCGTCGCCGGGCTGGCCGCGGCGGCGATCCTGCAGAGTCTTCGGGTTGTGAACCGACTACGATTGGATATCGGCCGAGTCGTCGTCGATCACTGACCGCTGATCGACGACGCCGCGCGCGCGGTGTGCGACGATTACCTAGACGCGCTTCTCTTCGAGCAGCGCCATGAACTCAGCTGGAGAGCTGATCTCCAGCAGGCGGCCCGGTACGTCGCTCTCCTTGCTGAACTGCGCGATCTTCCCGAGTACCGGCAAGTACTGGTTCGAGACCTCGAGCGGCGGCGCGACGATGAGGAAGAAGAAGTTGACGGGCTTGTCGTCGATGGCCTTGAAATCGACCCCCTCCTTCTTGCGACCAAAGGCCACGCGAAGGCGGTTCACGACCAGGCTGCGGCAATGTGGTATCGCGATGCCACGGCCAATGCCGGTGGAACCGAGATTTTCACGCCGCTTGAGCATCTTGAACAGCATGCCCTCGGATTTTTCATCGAGCTTGAGCAGCCCGATGAGTTCCTTGAGAATTTCGTCCTTGCTCGTACCCTGAAGCTCGAGCTGGACAGCGTCTTCGGAGAAGAACTCGCGCAGTTCCATAGCCGTGTATCCTAACCTCCGCGACGCCGCTGTCAAACGGCCGCGTTGCTCGTCCGATCGGGCCCCGCTAACTTCCCCAATATGGCTCGCAAGACGTTTCCTTTCCGTGTGCCCCATTCGGTGCCACTGTATCTCGCGCCGATGGCCGGCGTGTCGGAGTCTCCCTTCCGACGGCTGTGCCATGCGCACGGTGCTGACGTGGTGGTCACCGAATTCCTGTCGGCCGAAGGCATCCGCCGGGAAAACGAAGCCACGATCAGCAAGCTGCGGTTCTCGCCGGATGAGCACCCGATCGGTGTCCAGATTTTCGGCGCCGATCCGACTGCCATGGCCGACGCCGCCGCTGTCGTTACCGACCTGTTCATGCCGGACTTCGTCGACATCAACTTCGGATGCCCGGTCAAGAAGGTCGTACGGCGCAATGGCGGGTCGGGCTGCCTGCGCGATCTCGATCTGGTCCAGGAGATCATCCGCGCCGTCTCGAAGGCGACGCCGCTGCCGGTGACGTGCAAGATCCGGAGTGGGTGGAGCGAAGAGATGCGCGACCCTGTGGGCATCGCGCTGCGCTGTCAAGACGCGGGGGCCCGGGTGCTCGCGCTGCATGCCCGAACCCGGACACAGATGTATACGGGGCAGGCGAATTGGGATGAGATCGCCAAGGTGGCCGAGGCGCTGGACATTCCGGTGCTCGGCAACGGGGACATCAAGACCGCGGCCGATGCCAAGCGCATGCTCGACCACACGCGGGCCGACGGCATCATGCTGGGACGTGGTTCCTACGGTCAGCCATGGGTCTTCAAGCAGGCGCGCGCGCTGTTCGAAGGACAGCCCATGCCGGAGACGCCGGGCGTCCATGAACGCTTCGCGGTCGCCCTCGATCACGCCCGCTTAGTGCAGGGGTACGAGGTCGATGCGATCGGTGCCGCCCTCGAGTTTCGGAAGCATTTGGGCTGGTACGTGAAGGGCCTCCCGAATTCGGCCGACCTGCGAAAGCTGCTGCACCAGGTGCGCGACTTCAGCGAGGTGGAGGAGATCTTCTCGAATTACCTGCTGCATTACGAGGAGTACCGGGCGCAGCGGCTCG
>JBBQAK010000250.1:0-5951 GCA_038316215.1 Gemmatimonadales bacterium
ACATGCAGGCTATCCGGTGGGATGGGTCACAGTACAATCGCCCGCAGTTGCATGTGCGCACGGAGATCGCGTTGATCAGCGACTGGCGCCGTCGATTCCCGCGCGGCGAGTTCTCGATCAATGCGCGGATCTGGCATGAGCTTCGCGACGGTGTGCCCTTCTTCTATGGCGCTGCGGCGGGCAGTGGCGCGCCCGATGTCCGCATCACCGAGCGGGCCAATGTCGTCACCGGGCTGCTCGAACTCCGCATTCAGCGGGCGACACTGTTCTACCAGTACCGCAACCTGACCGGCGGTGCGTACGAGCAGATACGTGGGATTACGATGCCGCCGGCCGTGCAGATGTACGGCGTGCGCTGGGAGTTCTGGAACTGATGCGGTTGACGCACTCTGACGTCCGCGTTTCATTGCCGATCGCATGATTCGTTCAATGACAGGCTTCGGCCAAGCGGAAGGCACGGTCGGCACCTCGCGGGTGCTGGTCGAAGTGCGCACGGTCAACCATCGATTCTTCTCGCCGAGCATTAAGCTGCCTGGCGCGTACGGACGCTGGGAGACGGAGGTGCGCGAGGCGATGCGGCTCAAGGTCAGTCGTGGCCACGTGACACTGACGGCCCGCACCGAGCGTCTGGCCATTCAGGCCATCGCCATCGACGACGATCGCTTCGCGGCCGTCGTCGCGCAGCTGCAGGAGTTACATGTGCGGCATGGCCTCTCGGGGGGCGTAGACATCGCCACGGTGCTGCGCATGCCTGATGTGATGTCGGCTCCGCGCGAGGAGGAAGACACCGGCAC
Source organism: Gemmatimonadales bacterium (assembly GCA_038316215.1). GTDB lineage: Bacteria > Gemmatimonadota > Gemmatimonadetes > Gemmatimonadales > Gemmatimonadaceae > Gemmatimonas. The sequence goes on from JBBQAK010000250.1 coordinate 795, forward strand.
GGTCGCTGACCTGATCGCCATCGTGGAGCGCGCGCTGGATCATCTCGGGCGCGCTCGCGCCGAAGAGGGCGCGCGTCTCGCTACGGTGTTGCGGGAACGGTTGGAGATGGTCGACGGGGCGCTGCAGCGGATTGCGGTTCGCGCACCCGAGCGACTGCTGGCGCAGCGGGATCGCCTCCGGGCGGCCGTTCGCGAGCTGGCGGATGGTCTGGCGGTGGACGAAGTGCGGCTGGCCCAGGAGATCGCGATTCTGGCCGATCGGATGGATGTCAGCGAGGAACTCGATCGATTTCGGTCGCATATCACCGCGTTTCACAGCGTCCTCACGGATGCGGGCGGGGAACCGGTGGGCAAGCGATTAGGCTTCCTTCTACAGGAAATGCTCCGGGAGGCGAATACCACCGGCAGCAAAGCGGCTGATGCCGCGATCCTTCATGACGTCGTCGGCCTGAAGGAAGAGCTGGAACGCATCCGGGAGCAGGTCGAGAACCTCGAGTGAGCCCATTTCCGGTCATCTTGTCCGCTCCCTCCGGGGGTGGAAAAACCACGATTGCGCGTCGCGTGCTGGAGCGGCGGGCCGATGTGGGTTATTCTGTTAGTTGTACCACGCGTTCACCTCGGGTTGGTGAGGTGGACGGACGCGACTATCGATTTATGAGTCTCGAGGCGTTTGCGTCCGCGCGTGACGCGGGGGAGTTCGCCGAGTGGGCTGAGGTACACGGCAATTTCTACGGAACGATGCGGTCCGAAATTCAGCGTGTGCTGAACGCCGGGCAGCACGTCCTGATGGACATCGACGTGCAGGGGGCACGACAGTTCCATGTCGCGTTTCCCGACACCGTGCTGATTTTTGTCCTGCCGCCATCTGGCGAGGTGCTGAAGTCTCGGCTCTCGGCGCGGAAGAGCGAAAGTCGCGAGCGGTTGCTCGTTCGCTTGCGGAATGCCCGCGCGGAGTTGGGAGAAGTAGGTCGCTACCACTACGTGGTGGTGAACGACGATCTCGAGCGCGCGGTAGATCAGGTGAGTGCTATTATCGATGCAGAAGGACTGCGACACGACCGGGTCCATGCGGTTGAGGCGCAGGTTGAGGCGCTCATTGCGCAGCTTGAAGAGGAAATCCACGATTTCAGCAAGGACGACTGACGCATGCAGGTTTTTACTCCGTCCGACGTGTCAAAGCACGCGGCCAACAAGTATCTGAGCGTGCTGATCGCGGCCAAGTTCGCGCGCGTGCTCAACGAGTTCCCTCGCGATCGCTCGGCCCACGAGAAGAAGCTCACCACTCGCGCGCTCGAAGAGCTCGCCCATGGCGAGATCGAGTACCGCGTGGTGCCGCGCCGCCGTCCGGGCTGAGTTCACGCCGTTTGCTGGACCCTGCGCCGCGCCGTGACGATCGTCCCGGCGCGGCGCCTTTTCTCCCCCCTCAGCGCCCTCGCCTGCTCCTGTGCGTCCCTTCGACCGTCAGCGCATACTGCTCGGGGTCACCGGTGGCATCGCGTCCTACAAGGCCGCGTGGCTGGCGCGCCTGCTGACGCAGGCCGGTGCCGAGGTCGATGTCGTACTGACACGGGCGGCGTCCGAGTTCATTGGTGCGATTACGTTCGAGGCGCTGACAGGACGTCCGGTACACACGGCGCTCATCGCGCCCGGCCATGCGCTCGATCACATCGCCCTCGCCCGCGCGGCGCAGCTCGTGGTCGTCGCACCCGCGACCGCTGATTTCCTGGCGCGCGCCGTCGGTGGTCACGCCGACGATCTGCTGTCGGCGTGTCTACTTGCCACGACCGCACCGACGTTGCTGGTCCCGGCCATGAACGATCGGATGTGGGCGCATCCACAGGTGCGTCGAAACGCCGACGCGGCGCGGGAGATCGGGTATCACGTCCTTGATCCCGACAACGGTGCGCTGGCGGCCGGGGAGGGCAGTGGCCCGGGTCGGATGCCCGAGCCCGAGTCCATCCTCGCTCACTGCGCGCGCCTGCTCGAGGCGGCGACTGTGCTCGAGGGCCGCTCCATCGTGGTGACCGCGGGTCCTACACGGGAGCCGATCGATCCGGTGCGTTTTCTCTCGAATCGCAGCAGCGGAAAAATGGGCGTGTCGATTGCCGCCGCTGCGTGGCGACGTGGAGCCGACGTAACGCTGATCACCGGGCCGCTCGAGGTGGCGATCCCCCGTGGACTGCACGTCGTGCGGGTCGAGACGACCGCGCAGATGCGCCACGCGGTGGAGCAGGCGCTTCCTGGCGCGGATGCACTGATCATGGCGGCGGCGCCCGCCGATTTCGCTGCTGCCGCGCCCGCGAGCGCCAAGATCAAGAAGGCGACGGCCGAAGAGTCGCTCGCGCTGGTCCGCACCGACGACATCCTCGCCAGCACCCGCGCCGCGCGATCGGCTTCGTGCATAACGGTGGGCTTTGCGCTGGAAACGGGCGACGCACGCAGCGAGGCGCGTCGCAAGCTGGCGGACAAGGGGCTCGATTTTGTCGTCGCCAACGATGCGCTCGAAGACGGTGCTGGATTTTCGGTCGACACGAATCGCGTAACGATCGTGCATGCCGACGGTCGCGAGGAGCACTTGCCGCTGCAGAGCAAGACGCAGGTGGCGGATGAGATTCTCGATCGCGTCGAGGTGCTGCTGCATGGACGCTAAGGATCGTCTCCGCCGCTACCTCGAGCAGCGTCGCGAGCTTGGTGAGTCTGAGCTCGTGCTCGATAGCCTATCGGTCGAGGACGTGATGAAGATGGTCGGCGCGAAGTCGACTGCGTCGACGGCTACCGATGCGCCTCCGGCGCCGTCCACGAAATCACGCGCACCGGTCCGAGCGGATCGGGATGCCGATGCGCCGCCCCCCGACGAACCGAACGAGGTGACGTCGGTGCCCTTCGCTCCTCCGCCGGAGCCCGGGGTGCGATTCGATTCTGGTGCCACGACGGATTGGCGTGAAGCGCTGCGCAATGCCGGTGCGACGCGGCCACGTGATGCGTCATCTCCACCGCCGACGGCGTCGGTGCCAACTCCATCGGTCGCCGGTACCGACAAGCCGGCTGCCGACAAGTCGGCTGCCGCCCTCGGCGCCAACGCGGAGACGGGTGCGCCGGTGCAGGACTTGCCGGCGTGGTTGTCAGCACTCGATCTCCCGCGCGGAATCGAGGCGGGCCAACTGCGTGTGGTCGATGCCGCGCCGGATGTTGCGAGTCTCCCGACGCTGGCGCAGATCGCCGAGCACGTGGCTGGGTGCACTCGGTGTGCGTTGTACAAGTCCGCCAAGCATCACGTGCCGGGCGAAGGGAATGCATCGGCCGAACTGCTCTGTGTCGGTGAAGCGCCTGGCGTAGACGAAGATGAGCAGGGGCGGCCGTTTGTCGGGGAGTCCGGTCAGTTGCTGACCAAGATTCTCGGCGCGATTCAGCTGTCGCGCGAGGATGTCTTTATCTGCAACGTGCTCAAGCACCGGCCGCCTGGAAATCGCGATCCGTTGCCGGATGAAGTCGTCGCGTGCCAGCCATACCTACTGCGCCAGATCGAACTCGTACGTCCTCGCGTCATTCTCGCCCTTGGACGCGTTGCCGCGCAGACGCTGCTTCAGACCACGAGCGGCATCGGTGCCCTTCGTGGTCGTATCCACCGGTTTCACGGTGTACCGCTGATCGTGACGTATCATCCGGCGGCGTTGCTGCGCAACGAATCGTGGAAGCGTCCTACGTGGGACGATGTGAAACTCGCCCGTCGCATTCTCGATGCATCGCGCTCCGCCAGCGCGGACTCTCCCGCACCATGACCAGTCTCGTCGTTCCCAACGCTGCCACGCCAGCCACGCGCGATCCGTTCAAGGAACGCCGGCCACCCTGGTCCGAGGAGGCCGAACAAGCGGTACTGGGCGCCATGTTACTCGACGCCGATGCCGTCATGCGCGCGTCGGAGCATGTCGACGACACGATGTTCTACCGCGAGGGGCACCGCCGTCTGTTCCGCGCCATGATTTCGATCACGGAGCGTGGCGGCGTGATCGATCCCCTTACGCTGGCCGATGAACTCGAGCGGCGGGGGGAACTCGAGCACGCGGGTGGCCGCGAGTATCTGGGGTTCCTGCTCGATGCGGTGCCGACGGTCGCCAACGTGGAGTATCACGCGCGCATCGTGAAGGAGCGCGCGCTGTTGCGCCGCCTCATCGAGGTGTCCACTGAGATCGTATCCGAGGCGTTCGAAGGACGCACCGGCGCGGCCGACCTGCTCGACTCGGCCGAGTCACGCATTTTTGCACTGTCGCAAACGCGGGAGCGCACCGGATTCTCGCGCATCAAGGAGCTGCTCTGGCCGGCCATGGAAAAGCTGGAGCTGCTGGCGCAACGCGAAGCGGCGATTACCGGGGTGCCAAGCGGATTCAACGAGCTCGATTTCATGACGTCGGGTTTTCAACCCGCGGATCTCGTGATCGTGGCCGCGCGTCCGTCGATGGGTAAGACCGCGTTTACGCTGAATATTGCACAGCACGCCGCCATCACGGCCAAGGTTCCAGTCGCGTTCTTCTCGCTCGAAATGAGCAAGGAGTCGCTGGTGCAGCGTATGCTCGCGTCGGAAGCACTCATCGATGCCCAGGCCCTGCGTAAGGGCGGTAGGGCGCTCGACGAATCGATGCCACGTTTGGCGCAAGCAGCTGGTATCCTGAGCCATGCGCCCATCTTCATCGACGACACGCCCGGTATCACGCTGCTCGACATGCGCGCCAAGGCGCGTCGACTCAAGTCCGAACACGATCTCGGGCCTGTCATCATCGTCGACTACCTGCAGCTCATGACAGGCCCGACCGGCGTCGAGAACCGGCAGCAGGAAGTCTCACAGATCTCGCGCGGCCTCAAGGCGCTTGCGAAAGAGTTGGGAGTGCCCGTGGTGGCGCTGTCACAGCTCTCGCGTGCGCCGGAACAACGCACCGGCGACGACAAGGGACGCCCGCAGCTGAGCGACCTTCGCGAATCGGGCGCCATCGAGCAGGACGCCGATGTGATCATGTTCATCTTCCGACAGGAGGTCTACGCCGAACGAGATGAGAACGGTCGTCTCAAGGACCCGGATCTCGAAGGACGTGCAGAGATTATCATCGGCAAGCAGCGCAACGGTCCTATCGGTAGCGCCAGGTTGTACTTCCACAAGCAGTACAC
>JBBQAK010000108.1:0-9987 GCA_038316215.1 Gemmatimonadales bacterium
ATCGGCGGGATCGACGATCACCGCGCCCTGCGCCTTGAGCACCGCGATCACCTCGTCCATGGCCGCGTGCTGAGCGGCGTTGAGTCCGCCGCGCGGGGTAGCGCTGCCACCGGCGGGCGGGACGGTCGGCTCGTAGAAGAAGGCGCGGGGAATACCAATGCGCGCGCCCTTGAGCTTGTCGGCTCCCAGAAACACGGTGTAGTCGTTGCGCGGCGGCGGGGTACACCGCGTCGCCGCGGCGTCGTTGGCGTCGGGCGCGGTGCCCTCCAGCGCGCCCAGCATGATCGCCGCATCGCGTACGGTGCGCGTCATCGGCCCGGGCGTGTCCTGATCGGCGGTGATGGGAATCACGCCATAGCGGCTCACACGCCCCACCGTGGGCTTAATGCCCACCAGGAAATTCTGCTGCGCCGGACTGAGAATGGAGCCTGAGGTTTCCGTGCCGACATTGCCGGCCCAGAAGCTCACGTTGGTGCCAACGCCAGAGCTGGAACCGCCGGTGTTCATAACGGGCCGCCCGTCGAAGAACGCCTCGCGGGGATCGCGCCGCGGGTCCCACGGATTCATGCCGTAGCCCGTAAGCCCCGTGTAATTCCCGGGCATACCAGTCGCGGTCCAGTTGGCGAGCTCGGTAAGCTGGGTCTTGGCGATAATGATGGCGCCGGCCGCCTTGAGGTTCCGCGTGACGGTAGCGTCGTAGTTGGGCATCAGGTCGGCAAAGGCGAGCGCGCCACCCGATGTGGCCATCTCCACGGTCTGGATGTTGTCCTTGAGGGCGATGGGAATGCCGTGCAGCGGTCCGCGGATCCGCCCCGCCGCACGCTCGCGATCCAGCGAATCGGCAATCGCCAGCGCCTGCGGGTTTACCGTGATCACCGCGTTGAGTTTGTCCTCATACGTCGCGATGCGCGTGAGATACTGCTGCACGATCTCGCGCGAGGTGGTGCGCTTCTGCTCGAGCGCGGTGCGCAGGTCGGCGAGGCTCGTTTCCACGACGGACACCGGCACCGCCGGGTTCTTTCGTGATTGTGCCGAGAGGGCGATGGGAACGGCGACGAGGACAGCGGCCAGCGGTACGGTGCAACGACGGAGCGTTCGCATACGATGATCTTCCCGGAGCATGGTGGAACACATACGTTGCGGCCCGTGAGGTCGCGCAGCAATCCCGTCACCCAACATCAGATGCGACTCGCCCTGCTTCTCGCCTTCTTCGCGTGCGTCTCGGGTACGGCCGCCGCACAGACGCGCGTGCTGCGCATCGACTCGAAGGTGCTCGGAGAAACGCGAGCGGTTCACGTGCGACTGCCGCCCGACTACGCGCTCGCGCGTCAACGGTATCCCGTCGTACTGCTGCTCGACGGGCAGGTCCGCGCGTTCTTCGACATCGCCGTGGCCGCCACCAACTACAACCTGACCGGTACGGCGCATCGGTTCGGCATGCCGCCACAGATCGTCGTCGCGGTCGAACAGGGAGAGCGCAGCGTCGATCTCGTGCGCAACGCCGAGCGCTTCCAACGATTTCTGACAAGCGAGGTGATGCCGCGTATCGATCGAGAGTTTCGCACGCTACCCTTCCGCACCCTGATCGGACACTCGTTGGGTGGACGCTTCGCGCTCGCTGCCATGTGCACGGCGCCGAAGGACTTCACCGCAGTCATCGCGATCAGCCCCTCCCTCTCCGATTCGTTGATCGAATCGACGACGCGTTGCCTGTCCGCGTCCGAACTACATGCCGGGTTACGCCATCTCGTGCTGTCCGGTGGCTCGCTCGAACCGCGCACGCTGGCCAATACCGATCGTCTTTACTCGACGCTTGGCAACGCGGCGGCACCTCATTGGTGGGTGCACCGCGTCGATGCCACCGGACTCGAACACACCGGTACCCCACTCGTCACGATTCCGCTGGGACTGCGCCTCGTATTCAGCGAGGCGGCGTGGGATCTTCCATCGGCGATCGCCGACAGCCTGCGCGATCGACTGGGAGATCCCGACCAGTTGCTCGCGAGCGGCGTGGCCGCGGTGGCGGAGCGCACCGGTGTCACGATCGCACCCACGGCCGCGTGGATGGCGGTCGTGGTGCGCACATGGCTTGCGCAGCGGAATGCCCGTTCGGCGCTAGCGGCCGCAGAACGGATGGTGCGCGACTATCCGGAACAGATGGACAGTCATACGCTGCTGGCGGATGCCCGCGAGTTGAATGGAGATCTCGCCGGCACACGCAAAGCGATCAGCGCGGCGCTGGACCTCTCGGACAAAATCGACTGGTTCGACGAGCGACAGAAAGCCGCGGTACAGGGGCTGCTGAGACGCTCACTCGCCGACCGGACACCCTGAGCTCGTTGGAGTTACTCCGCCCGCACGTCGAGACCCATGGCCTGTACGATCGACAAGGCCTGTTGCATGTCGACGATGGCGCCCTTCAGCCGTACGCGGGCCGGATCGAGCGAGCTCACGTCGCTGCCACGCAGATCACAGTCGGTGAAATCGGCCCCGTCGAAGTCGGCGCCCGATAGATCCGCGTCACGAACAGAGCCGTCCTGACAGCGCACGCGTGAGAGATCGGCCTCGCGGAATCGCACGCCGCGCACGATCGCCCGTGAGAGGTCGGCGCCGGAGAGTCCCACATGCGACCAATTGCCGCCCGCAATCTGCATGAGGTCGAAGGTGCAGCGCACGAAATTGCTACCCACGAACTTGCACTCGGTAAATCGCGCGTCGAAAAACGAGCAGTTGCTGAACGTGCAGTTCACGAACGCCGCATCGGTGTGCACCGAACAGTTAAACGTGGCCCGCGTAAACGTGCAGTCGGTGAACACGGCGCCACGATTCACGAGCTCGGTGCATTCGAGGTCGGTGAACTTCACGCCCGTGTGCGTCTGCCCGGAGATGTCGTGTCCTTCCCAGTCAGTCTTTGTCATGTCGAGTGAGAATAGTGCCGAGGCCCGCGCGTATCTACACACGTGATCGTCGTCCGCTCTCGCGCCCTACCCCACCATGCCCATCCGGTCCTCTCTCGCCTCGACGGCGGCCCAGCTCACAGTCCTGCTGTTGGCCGCCACGACCGCCCGCGCGAACGCGCAGTCGGTTGCCAAACTCTCGGTATCACCGGCTACGTCTAGCTGCGTTCAGCCGGTCGACGTCATTGTGACACTGACCGAGCCAGCCCGCCCCGGCGGGTTCAGCGTGCCGCTGCAAAGCTCTGTGCCGGCGGTTGCGCCGATCGCGCCCATGATGTTTATCAGCAGCGGCGCGACCACCGGCAGTAGCACAATCCGCTGTGTGCCCGCGCGCCAGGCCACCACCGTCACGGTCAGCGCCGGCCCTACCGGCGCCCGCAAATCGGCCAGCCTGTCGGTCTCTGCGGCTGTGAGCGGCGGCGCCATTCCCTCCGTCACCGACGGCAGCACTCGCTCCGTCACCGACGGCACGTCCAACACGATGATCGTGGGAGAGACGCCGTCGCGAACCGACGGCACGTCAAATACGATCACCGTGGGGACCACCGTCACCGCGAGCCTGCCCACCCTGAACGGCCTATCGCTAACGGCGTCCGAAGTGGCCGGTGGCCTCAGCGTCATCGCCCGACTGAGCGCGACGGCCGGAACCACCGGCGTGACAGTCTCCGTGTTTCCGAACCGGGCGCAAGCCGTGACGCTTCCCACCACCGTCATTTTCGCGCCGGGTGAAACGACCAAGACCATTGTCATCAATACCCGTCCGCAGGCGGTGCCGTTGCTCGTCGAGATCATCGCCGCCGACGCCCGCACGCCGGAGCTCCGCAAGATCGCCAAGTTCACCATTCGTCCGCCGCGCGTCCGATCGATTGCGCTGGCCTCGGTCAACGTCGCGGCCGGCCAAGCGGTGTCGGGCACGCTGACCCTCGACGGCGCCGCTCCTGAGGGGTTCACGGTACGCCTCGTCAGTAACAACCCGGCCGTGCCGACGCCGGCGCCGATCGTCGTGCAAGCCGGCGCGACCGTCGTGTCCTTTTCCCTCCCGACCATCCGGCCCTCGGCCGGTGCCACCGTGACCATCACGGCCACAGCGTCAGGCGATGCCACGACGGGCGGGATCGTCACGGCGGTAACGATCACGCCCTAGCCCGCACGCACGCGGTCTCGGTGAGAATCTGCCGAGGTCGCATGCGTACCTATAGCGACGTGTTCCGGTCCTCTCCGATCCCGCCCCCAAGCTCCCGCCTCACCATGGCCGACCAACTGCTGCGACGCGCCAGCTGTCTATCATCGCGATGCGCCGTGCTGCGCGTTACCGCCCTTCTGATCGCGCCGATCGCGCCGATCACGGCGCTCGCACAGACGCCCTCCGCCGTCACGCTCTCCGCACCCACCACACTCTGCGAGCGGGACATCACCGGACAGGTGACCCTGAGCGCGCCGGCGCCGGCGACGGGAAGCGAAGTGCAGTTCGCGAGCAGCTTCCCGGCGGTCGTGCCCGCGCCCACCGCCGTCACGGTGCCCGCCGGCGCAACGTCGGCGCCGTTCCGTATTCCGCGCTGTACGCCGACCTCGCAGGCCGTAGCAGTCACGATCGGAGCAACCGCTGGTGGCGAGACGCAGTCGGCGATCCTCAATGTGCTCGCCCCGACACTCAAGTCGATCACGTTCAAGACGAACCTCACAACGCCGATCTCCTTTACCGGGGCGGCCACGCTCCAAGGACCGGCACCAGCGGGCGGAGTCATCGTGACCCTGTCCAGCAGTCAGCCGGCGCTCTTAGCGCCCCCGGCGTCCGTCACCATAGCGGCCGGTGCCAGCTCGACGAACTTCTCGATGGCTGCCACGTCGGCCGTCTCGCAAGCCACGGCCGTGACGATCACCGGTACCGGGCTCGGCGCCACGGTGTCGGCGAATGCCACAGTTCCGACCGCCGTCCCGATGTCGATGGTGTTCGGGTCCGGGCAGAGCCCGACCTCAACGCTCACCATGCCGAGCGGAAGCAGCACCAGTGCTCGACTCACGTTGAACAGTCGTGCCGGTCCCAGCGGTCTCGCGATCACGTTGACCAGCAGCAACGGCAGTATCGCGACGGTCCCCACCGGCGTCACGGTGCCACCTGGCGATTCCGTGGCGCAGTTCACGGTCACGACCGTCGGTCAGTCACAGCCATCGACCGTCACCATCGCCGCGACAGTCGGCTCCACCACCGTATCCGGCATGCTCACACTGACCGGCACCACCCTGACTTCGTTCAGTGTGTCGCCGAACCCGGTGATTGCTGGTCTCGCCACGCAGGGTCGCGTGTCATCGAGCCGCGCCGCTGGCCCGGGTGGATTTAGCGTGCGGTTCACGAGCAGCAGCGGCGAACTTGTCCAACTGCCCGCCATTGTCACGATCCCGGAGGGGGCCAGCACGGCGACGTTCCCGGTGCCGACGCGCTACGCCGACGCGCCACGCACGATTTCCATCAGTGCAACGGGCGGTGGCGTCACGCAGTCCACGTCGCTCACCCTCACGCCGGAAGGCATCTCGGCGTTTTCGATTGCTCCGACTCGCGTGATCGGCGGTTCCACCGTCACCGGGCGGCTGTCCGCCCCATTCGGCCATGATGGGTTCACCGTCACACTGGTGTCGGACAATCCGGATATCGCCATCGCTCCCGGCAAGGTCATCTTCACGGCGCAGGACACCACGAAGACCTTTGCCGTCACGTCGAATCCTACGCGCGTCGTGGCGACGGCGCGCATCACGGCGACAGTGGCGGCGAGTCCGACCGACATGATCTCGAAGACGGGCTTCACGACCGTGCGCCAAAGCCGGACTGCCGAGTTGGTGGTGGCTCCGCCGACCATTCGTTCAATCACGATGACACCCCTCAAGGTGATCGGTGGATCGAGCACCGTTATCACGGGCACGGTCACACTCACCGGTCCAGCCGCATTGGGTATGGGGGTCTCACTCACCTCGACCGACCCAGCCGTCGGCGTACCGACGGCCATCACGTTCATCGCCGGGTCGACCACAGCGACGTTCACGTCACGCACGCTCGCGGTCACCGCTGACAAAGATGTCACGGTCAGAGCACGCATCGGCGACGAGCTTGGCGGAGCATCGACCACCGTGCGCGTAACCGTCAAGCCGTGACTGCGGTGCGGCGAGGCGCGTGCATCGCGTGCGTGGTTGGCACGATGGCCGGTGCAACCACCACCGCCGCCGCGCAGGCAGACACCAGCGCCATTACCGTCACGTACGACACGAGTCTCGAGACGCTCCGTGATCGCCAAGCCCCCATCACGTTCTCGCTCAGTCGTGCCCTTACCGCCGACGAAGGGGACTTGGTCGTACTCATCGGCACGAACGATGTCTCCTCGCTCGTCACGCTCCGCGGAACGCGGGCCACGCTCGAACCCGGGCTCTTTCCGCTGCCGGTTGGAGAGTCGCCGTTGCAACTGCTGCTGTACACGAAAGGACGGTGGAGCACGATCGGGACGTTCACGCTGCGCGTTCGCGGCGCCGGCGGATTCACCCGCGCCACGGCTACGCCGTCGCTGACACTCAGTAGCGCGGGACTCGTGGCCGACGGACAACGCGGAGGTGACGCCGCTCCGTCCGGCTCCAAGCGGCAGGATGTCACGCTCGCCGCTGGCTTTCGCACGGCTCAGGAACGGCCAGACGTCGCGATCGAGACGCAGGTCAGCCTCGTGGGCGCCACGCGCGAGGAGCAGGCGCTGCGCTTTGCGCAGCAAGGCGCTCAAGCGCCGCAGGTCGACCTCTCCGACTATCGTCTGTCGCTGCGCATGCCGCAGGCGCGTGTGGACCTCGGTCACGTGTCGCTCGGCAACAACCGTCATCTCATCTCCGGTTTGACGTCGCGCGGCGTGGCGCTTACCGCGGGACCATCGTGGGCGTCCCTCACGCTTGGCTCCGTGGCGGGCGCACCGATCGTCGGGTGGGACAATCTCATCGGGCTCGCCGAGTCGGCGCATCGCGTGAATGCCGCGTCGCTTGGCGTTGAACTGCGGCGGAAGCGCCCCGGTGCGCTGCAACTGCGCCTGACGACGATGGACGGCTCGCTGCTACCGCGCGCTGGGTTCACGCAGGGAGCGGTCACCGACGCCGAAGCGAGTCGTGGGTCCGGTGTGGAGCTCACGACCTCCACACCGGGACAACGGGCGCGGCTATCGGCTGGCTATGCGCAGAGCGCGTTCAGCAACCCACTCATCGACACCGAACTCACCGGCGGTATCACGGTGGTACGCACGGAGCGGGTGCGGCGCGGTGCACGGTACCTCGAGAGCGCGTTCGATGTCCTCAACAACGTGAGGCTGTTAGGACGGGTTCCGACGCGGCTCAGCGTGGGATGGCGCCATGAGCGCGTCGATCCGTTGTACCGTAGCGTTGGGAGCTTCGTACAAGCCGATCGGCGGCAGGACGTACTCGACCTGAACGGCAGCCTTGGCGCGATCGCTTTGCAGGGCGGCCACACCATCGCGCGCGACAACCTCGCGAACGTCGTCGGCGTGCTCACATCGCAGACCCGCGCGACCACCGTGAACATGGCACTACCGCTCGCCACGCTCTTCCGTGTGCAGCAGCGCGCAGCGTGGCTGCCGCAAGTGAACATGGGCGTCGTCCTGTCGTCGCAATTCGCCGAGTCCGCCGCCGCCGATTTCCGCCCGGAAGATCTCACCGATCAGCGCAGCCGCTCGATCGAGTCGGGCGCGCAGTGGCAACTCGACCAGTGGCGCGTAAGTCTTCGCGATAATCGCACGCATCAGGACAATCGGCAGCCGAGTCGAGAACGGTCCGATTTCAGTGGTACCGTGCAGGCACTGTCGGTGGGACGCAGCATCGGCACGCGGCTGGACGGGTCGCTTGACGCGAGCCTCGAAGGGCAGCGCAACGAGGAGTTAGCGCAGGTGAACACCGTACGGCGTGTGGGGATCTCGAGCAACTGGCGCGTCACCAGCAGCACGGCGCTCTCATCGAATGTGACGGCGGCCGTCTCGCGTACGCCGCCCAGCACGAGCGATGTCACCAACATCGAGATGCGCGCCGAGCTCACGCACACCGTACACCTGTTTCGCGTCGGCGCGGATATGCGCACCGGACAGTTCTTCGTCCGTTTTGCCCGCACGAGCGTCAGTGCCGTACCGTTCGGATTCGTCGAGAACGCGGCACCTCCACTCGGACTTGCTACCCGGATTCAATGGACCGTGAATACCGGTCTCTCGCTGAGGCTCTGGTAATTCCATGCGAAGACTGACCGTGCGTACCGCTGTCCTGCTGGCGGGTGTATCACTTTCGGGCGTGGTTACAGCGGCCGAGGCGCAGATCCGCGTGAGTCCCACCGGCGTGTCGACGAACGCGATGGCCGCGACCACGGTATTTCTCACCTTCGCCGGTCTGCGCAATCAGACGGCGGTCGAGGCGTTCTGGTGCGGAGAGATCGTGGCCGCCACATCGCCCGATCGCGGAACGCGCTGCAACCCCGCCACGTTGTACGGTCGCTTGCCGCTGCGCAGCGATCGCTCGACACTGAGTGCCGCCGGCGTGTTCACCGATATCATGTCGATTCCGGCGTCGGTGGCGCGTCGCGCCTATCAGGACGCACAACGTGGGGAGCGTGGCACGTTCTTCTATGTGCGGCGCTTCGCGAGCACGACCGGTGGACCCGATGAATTCGTCGCCGTGACCTGCCGTCTGACGGGCGGTGGTGCGAACGTGCCGTTCTCCCTCACCAATGTGACGGTCGCGTTTTCCTCGACGGCACCAGTGGAGTTTGTAAAAGCGGGGGACGCGCCACCGCCGATCGCCGCGCAGATCCGCTACAACGGCACGGGGCGCTTGCGAGGCCGATGGGAAGTCGTGATGCCGGGTGAGGAACGACCCACCGATGTGGATCTGCTCACGGAAGCATCGCTGCCCGCCGAACAGCGTGGGCGGCAACGTCGCTACGCGCAGGTGGCACGATTCAACGTGCTACTGCCGCCGGGGGGATCGTATACGCTCGAAGGACCCCAGCCGTCAGGTCTGCCCACCAGCACCGACGGCGCGTACATGGTGTTACTGCGTATCGAAGCGACCGACGATCGCGCTGGCGACTCCGATCCCGGTGCGTCTGGTGCACTGCTACACAACGGAGCGGTGGCAGGCTTTCCGATGCCGGTGCTGCGCTACGTGGTGGGAAGCGCGGCGCCGACGCCGGAGTCGTCAGGCACTGCGCGCACGCTGCGATTGCTCGCACCGCGCGCGGGCACCACCGTCGAGCCTGACTCATCGCTGATCGTGCAGTGGAGCCTGGACGCCAATGCACGCTTTTCACGCGTAGAGTTTCAAACGCGCGACGGCACGGTCTTGCTGTCGTCCGTCGTGCGGCGCGGTGGCACCAGTTACCGCGTACCACCGATCCTGGCAGAACGGGCGGCAGGACAGACGATCCGATGGCGTGTCAGCACACTCGGCGCCACCGGCAATGTCACCGCGCGTACCGCCTGGCGCGAGCTAGCGTTCGCGCCGCGCTGACCGGCTGAACACCGCGCCGTGCGGAATACCGGCGCCCGTCCCGCCATGCGGCCACGCGATGTTCTCCATTCGCATGCCGGGCTCAGCGCTCCCCTTTGCCCGAAACCGCTCGTCGAGCGCGAGCGCACCGGTCTTCTCGTTGAAGGTGGCTAACAACACGCGCGTTTTCATCGCTTGATATCCGGTGATCACCACGCGCCCGTGGTTGGGCTCGATCCCAATCCAATGCGGCACGTCATCCGGGCCCAGCGTCACACGCGACACTTCACGCGGGTGCGACGGGTCGGACACATCGAGGCTCACCACCGCGCTCCACGCTGGCACCGTAATCAGATAGTAATTCCCCGCCACCACCGGCACAGCACAGCTCGTGCCGGGCTTGCGCGGAAATGACGCCACCATACGCGCACTGGGCGTCGCCGTGGTGAGACCGTCCAGCAGAAAGAGACCGCAATTGAACGTCGACACCAGCACCGTTTTCCCATCGCGCAGCACGCGCGGCTCG
>JBBQAK010000383.1:0-3895 GCA_038316215.1 Gemmatimonadales bacterium
TCGTCCACCATCGGCAACGGCATCGGGAGAATACCGTAGGTCGGGATGCCCTTTGCGCGCAGCGCGGCGCCATCGGTGGCGCCAGTGCTCATGAACGGAATCACGGTGGTGTTCGGTACCATCGCGGTCGCCGACGACTCCATGGCCTGATACAGCGCGGCCGTGACCGGCGACACAGGCGGCGACACGCGCGGAGCACCCGTCAGCGCGAACGTCACCTGCGATTCTTTTGCCACCCGGTTGAATGCCGATACCACGGCGCGCACATCGTCGTTGGGCAGCACGCGCACGTTGAAGGTCGCGGTGCCTTCGCTCGGAATCACATTGGAGCGGAGACCACCGTTGATCAGTGTAAGCGACTGGCCCGTGCGCAACACCGCGTTATGCAGCGGTTCGCGGGAGAGAATCGCCGCGGCCGCATCAATCTGCGCTGGGGATGCCGTTGGCGACGACACTCGTAGCATCGCCGACTTCATCACGGGATCCTGTTCGATGCGCGCGAGCCGTGCGAAATAGAGTCGCGTGGTCTCGTTGAGCTTTACCGGCGACTTCCACTCGTGAACGCGCGACACCGCACGGGCGAGCGCGGCCAGCACGTTTTGCGGCAGCGGCACCGAGGCATGTCCACTGGGCCCCTTCGCCGTGGCCACCACGTTGTACGAAATCTTCTCGGTGGTTTGGATGTTCACCGACATCACGCGACCATCGGACACCCGTACGCGACCGCCTTCATTCAGCGCAAATTCGGCGTCCTTGATGAGATCGAAGTGCCGCTCGATGACCCGATCGATACCGATCTCGTCGCCGCCCTCCTCGGCTGCGGTGGCCAGGAAGATGATGTCGCGATCGAGTGACGCACGCTGCGTCGCCAGCTGCTGCATCGCCGCCGTCGCCGTCGCGAGCATACCCTTGTCGTCGATCGCGCCGCGCCCGTACAGGTACGACACGCCCGCTTCATCACGAATGGTCGCGGTGAACGCCGGTGTATTCCACTTGGTCGTATCGACGCCGACGACATCCATATGCCCCATGATGAGCACCGGACGCTTGGTTGGATTCACCGCGCGCAATCGCGCGATGAAGTTGGCGCGTCCGTTGCCGGCATCGAGCACATGGCGCTCGACGCCGGGAATCTGGGCAAAGATGGCATCGAAATAGCGCGCCGTGAGCATCTCGTTGCCAGGCGGATTCTGCGTATTGAGCGCGATGAGCCTCGTGAGATGCTCGAGCGAGGCGCGCTGTGCCAAATCGCGATCGAAGCCGGCCGGCGCAGCAGTGGTCACCACATACGGCGACGCCCCCTGCGCCGGCAGTGCGGTGACCGCACGGACCGATAGCGCTGCCGCCACACCGGCCGTCCAACACGCCCGAGAATACAGGCGCACTACAGCTCCCATCCCTTTCGGTACACACGCGTGAGATACTGATCCGCGTCGGGCGCGTTGGTGAACTTCATCCCTTCGCTGTCGTAGTTGATCTGGCGACCCTGCCCGGCGCGCAATGCAGCCATACCAAGCAACATCGTTTCCGTAAGCGGCGACGCCTGCGAGAACGGAGAGCTGGCCGTCGCTTCGCCCTTCGACGCCTGAATCCAGTTCTGCTCATGCGATACCGCGATGCGCGGCAGCGTGACCGGCACCTGCTCGGCCTTCTTCGCGATCGCTTCCGGGAAAATGCGTGGCTTGTTGCCGTACGTTTCGTAGAACATGATGCCCTTCTCGCCGACGAACACTCCACCGCCGCCGTCGCTGCCGGGGTTATTCATCGGCACCTCGTCCGGGAGCATCGCCGGACGCGGCGGCATGAGGCCACCGTCGTACCAGAACAACTTGAGCGCGTCACGCTTCCCCACCTTCGGGAAGTCGTACTGCACCATCGTGGCCATTGGGTACGTCGCTGGATTTTGCGCGCCGCCACCCCACGGACTCGACGACGCGGCGATCGACGTGGGATAGGTAAGCCCGAGCGATGTGAATGGCTGATCGATGAGGTGTGCGCCCATGTCGCCAAGAGAACCCACACCGAAGTCGAGCCACCCACGCCAGGCGAACGGATGGTACGCCGGGTGATACGCGATCTCCGGTGCGGGACCGAGGTACAGATCCCAGTTCAGTCCCGGCGGCATCGACGAATCATTGGCGGCCATGGCCGAACGTACCGCGTTATCGACCGTGCCCATGTTCCACTGCGGACGCGGATTCGGCGGCGCGGTCGGAGCCGGCGCGTTGGCCGCGCGCGGACGCGGAATACCCTGCGCCCAGTAGCGCACGGGGCGATCGGTCCACACGTGCACCTCACGGATCTTGCCAAGCACGCCAGAGGCGATGATCTCGTTGATGCGGTGCGAGCCCTCCATCGAGTGGCCCTGGTTCCCCATCTGCGTAGCCAGCTTCGGATTCGCGATGGCGGCCTTCTGTAGCAGTCGCACCTCGTGCACAGAGTACGCGAGCGGCTTCTGCACGTACACATGCTTGCCGAGGGACATGGCGGCCAGCGCGATTGTCGCGTGCAGGTGATCGGGCGTTGCGATGAGCACCGCGTCGATGTCCTTCTGCTTGTCGAGCATCTCACGGAAATCCGTGTACTTCTTGGCATTCGCGTACGCTTCGCCAAGCTGCACGTTCTCCGGCGTCGGCGCTCCCGTACGCGGCTTCAGCCGTCCGTTCAGCGAACGCTCCACATACGCGAAGTCCACGTCGCAGACGGCCACGATATTCTCCGTCAGCATCTGCGACATGTTGCTCATGCCCATGCCACCGATACCGACGCAGGCGATGTTGAGCTTGGCGCTGGGCGCGCGATAGCCGGGGCCACCGAGCACCACACGCGGCACGATCATCGCGCCGAAGGCGAGCTTGGCGCTGTCGGACACGAAGTCACGACGGTTGTATGGATTCGACATGGGAGGCAGGGGGGTGTCGTTCGCAGAGGAGGTGCACGGAGGTCGACTACGTCGTGACCGCTGGAATCATGATATATCCCTCGCGCCAGCTTCCGTCGAGGCGGAACGGCGGGGCACCGGCCAATTGCACGCGTTCCGTGCGGCCGGCCGCCCACCAGGCCCCGGCAATTCCACCCACGACCGCCTGTAACTGATCGTGCGTGCGCACCTGCTCGAGCGTGATACCGGTACGCGCCTGCAACCGTGCAGCGGCATCCTGCACGTCCGCAGCCGAGGCGCGCCCCTTGGCCATCAGCGGCGAGAGGCCCAGCGCTCGCCACCCGGCGGTGGGAAAGCTTTCGGTCATGACGCGGGCGTGCGCAGCGGCTGCCGGATCCCCCGGTAACGCCCAATCGGCGGAAGCCAGAAACGCCTCGAACAGCGCGATCGAGAAGGTCGTGAACCCGAGATACGTACGGGGCTTCACGCCATCGGGCGGGAGACCGGTCTTACCGGGCGCGCGCACGGCGCGCTCGCTCAGTCGACAGTGCGGCGAATCGGTATCGGGCGATCGCCAGCCCAGCGGGCCATCGATGCAGAGACAGCGCACATCGTGCGCCTCGACCATATCCCGCAGCCACGCGGCCAGTGGTGCCACCGAGGGGCGCCCACTGAGCGGCACGTCGAACGCCCGCGCCGACAGCGATTCCTGTTGCCCGGCGCCGTCGTAGGTGACCAAGGCGACGCCGATATCGCGGTACTCCACGTACGCGAGATCGACCGAGAGCGCGACCCCTCGAATGGCGGTGTCGTTCAGAAGCGGAGCATCCGCGTCGGCGTCACCTTGGACGGATCTCCGACGTAGGCCCATCGCACCTTGCCCATGTACGTGCGTGCGGCCTGCTGAATCTGCTCCGGCGTCACAGCACGCAGTTCTTCCACAAACTGCGCTGCGCGACGGAAATCGCCCTGATAGAGCTCAGCACGCGCCAGCATGTTCGCCTGATCGGCGTT
>JBBQAK010000047.1:0-14358 GCA_038316215.1 Gemmatimonadales bacterium
GAAGAGTCGGTGCAGAAGGCGGAAACCGGCGTGAAGCTGAACGAGAGCGTCACGCGTCGACTGCATGAGATCCGTAGTGGTGTGCAGCGCGCGTCGGCGATCATGAACAACATCGCCGAGGGCGCCGCTGAGCAGCAGAAGGAGCTCGCCGAAGTCACGTCGTCGATGGATCAGATTGCCGGGCTCACACAGCGCACGGCCGCGAACGCCGAAGAATCGGCGAGTGCCGCCGCTGAGCTCTCGGCCCAAGCAGCCGAGATGCAAGAGCTGGCAGCGCAGTTCGACGTGGGTGATCGCGATCATCGCCGCGACGCCACGCCGTCGGTGACCTCGGCGTCCCGTCGCCAGGCCGCGCTGAATGGTTCACCGGCCTTCTCGTCACCTCGTCCGGCCGCTGCGCGGGCTCAGAGTTCGGCCGCCGCGCCGTCGAAGTCCTCTTCCAAGGCCGCCGCCAAGCCGGCGGCGAAGCCTGCGGCCAAGACTGCGGCCAAGACTGCGGCGCCGCGATCGCCATCACCAACGCGTCCGGCGGCCAGAGGACTTGCGAAGGCGCGCTCGACGGTATCAGACGAGGTCTTCCCGATGAGTGCCGCCGCCATGATTCCGTTCGACGAAGACCACGACCACGGTTCCGACGACATCCTCGGTTCGTTCTAATTTGGTCCCGCTGGTCGGCGCGTGCGCGGCGATGCCGCGGCGCGCGCGTACGCGACATATTTCCGTCGCCCCGATTGCGATACCGATCGCGACGGGGTTTGCATCATCGCTCCGCAGCAACGCCGCGTATCCGCCCTCACCTCCAGAGGTCGGTAGCACCCCTCGCCTCTGCCTGGCTCATGCGCCTCTCCCGGCTTGTCCATTCCGCCGCACCCGGCTTCGGCCTGCTGGTACTCGCGACTCTACTCGTGTCGCCCGTTGCCTCCGCGCAGCTCACGCCACCGATACCGGGCAAAACCGGCACTGCTGGCGCGCCCTTGGTGATCACGCTGCGCAATGTGCAAAACCAGCTCGTGACCGGCGGATACTACGTGTGCGTCGGGACCTCATTGGATCACCAACAGTATGGGATGTTTTTTACCAACCGTCTCGGCCAGGTGAGTTTCGCCGACGCGCCGACGCGCGGGACCATCCTCGTGAGCGTAGCTCCTATTAACAACGACGGTTCGGGGATACGCTATGGTGCGGAGCTGGAAGTCGACGCCGGCGCGTCGCGCGCGCTCGACGTGAAGCTGGCGACGAACTGGTCCGCACGGTGTCCGGGCGTCGCGCGCCGTACTATCGCCGGAATGAACGCTCGTCCGACCATAGTGGGATCACTGCGGTACATCGGTTCCAGCATTGTCCCAAGCCGTCGCCTACGATTCTACACGACGTCGAGTGGGTCCGATGAACCGTACGTAGAGGTCTCGGGTCAACCGAACGAGTACCGGACGTTTCAGGGACCGGAGGGGTGGAGTGCATGGCGAACGTTGACCGTCACCGACGGTAACCACGCGCGTTTCATGACACACGACATCCGTGGAAATAACGGGCCGAAAGAAATCCGCGTGCAGATGCAGAACACCAGCACGGCAGGGTTGTCAGCTGAGTACACCGTGAACGTCACGTTTGTGGAGATCTACTCGTGCGAGCTGGAGTACCAACGCGCGAACACGGCGTTTGCACCGCTCGGCGTGCCCGAAGGCAATCTCGGGAAGGAAGTTGTGACGGTCATGATGGGCGACACAAAAACCTTCGACACCGGCTGGCCGTCACCGAATGAGAACCGCAGAGGCTATGGCATGCACCTGCGTATCGCCAAGAATACGGGACAGCACGCAGTGGACGTCACGATCAGAACCGCCGGCGTGTCGAACACGCAGCGTATTGGCCGAGATTCCACATTCAGGTACCTCGCGGATCTGGTGCAAGTGCGCTGCCCGTAGATCAACGCGTCGCGGCCCGGTATTCGTCGAGTAGCGTGGCGGCGGCGCGAATACCGCCCAGGTAGTTCTCGACACTGATCCACTCGTTAGGCGCGTGGGCGTTTTCGCCGGGAAGTCCGAATCCCATCAGCAGCACCGGCGCGCCGAGAATGCGCTCGAAGTCGCCGACCACGGGAATGCTCCCACCTTCACCGGTGATTACCGGCGCCCGTCCAAAGGCCGCCTCGAGCGCGCGCTTGCCGGCCTCGATAATCGGCCCCTTGAGATCGGCACGCCACGGACGGCCGCCGTGCAGGTCTTCGACGGTCACCGTGACGCCAGCCGGCGCGACGCGCTCCACATGCGCTTGCACGAGCGCCGCGATGGTCTCTGGAGCTTGATCGGGCACGAGCCGAAAGCTGACCTTCGCCATGGACACCGCGGGGAGTACGGTCTTGGCCCCTTCGCCGGTGTAACCGCTGAGCAGACCGTTCACTTCACAGGTCGGCCGTGTCCACAGTCGCTCGAGCGTGGTGTATCCGGGTTCGCCGCCGAGGGCGGTGACGCCGACTTCGCTCATGAGATGCTCGTCGCTGAACGGCAGCTCGCGCATCTGCGCCAACACCGCATCGGGGAACGGTCGCACGCTGTCGTAGAACCCGGGAATCGCGATGCGCCCATTTGCGTCGTGCATGCTGGCGAGGATGCGCGCGAGGGCCATCGCCGGATTCACCACCGCGCCGCCGTACATGCCGGAGTGCAGGTCGCCGCTGGCGCCACGCACGGTGATCTCGAGATAGGCCATCCCACGCAGCGACGACAGGATGCTGGGAATGCCCGGCGCAAACATGGTGGAGTCGGAGATCACCACGGCATCACACGCGAGCCGCGCTTTCTCGCGCTCGAGGAAATGCTCGAGGTTTTCGCTCCCGACTTCCTCCTCGCCCTCGGCCAACACGATCACGTTGACAGGCAGCGTACCGCGGACGGCCAGATGCGCTTAGAGTGCCTTGATGTGCAGATACAGCTGTCCCTTATCGTCGACCGAGCCGCGCGCGTAGATGCGGCCGTCGCGCACCGTGGGCTCGAACGCCGGCGACGTCCACAGCTCAAGGGGTTCGGCGGGCTGCACGTCGTAGTGTCCGTATACGAGCAGCGTGGGGGCATCTGCGCCGGCCCCGCGCCATTCGCCGACCACGATAGGATGTCCCGGCGTGGGCTCGATGCTTGTGTCAAACCCAATACGCGTCAGGGCATCGGCGACGAACTGCGCCGCGGCCGCGCAATCAGCTTTGTGCTCGGTGCGCGCACTGACGCTCGGAATGCGCAGAAAGTCGAAGAGTTCGTCTTGCGCGCGCGCATCGTTGGCGCTGCACCAGGCGGCGAGATCAGCGGGAATCGTGGGAGCGGTCATGATGAGGAGTCGGCGTGTGCGTGTGTGCGGGAGACAAGGGTTGTCTATCGCGTTGATCGGCCTACCATGAATCCGGCAACCGTCGCCAGTACGCCGGCGACGACACTGACGGAGATATACAGCGCGGCGCGCCCGGCCTTTCCTTCCTGCAAAAGCGTGACCGTCTCAGCGCTGAACGTGGAGAATGTCGTGAAGCCACCACAAAATCCCACCGTGAGCGCCACTCGAAGTACCTGATTGTGATCGGGCGCATCGAACAGTCGCGCGAACAGGCCGATGAGAAAGCTTCCCACGACGTTGATTACCAGCGTTGAGACCGGGAACGTCCCCTGCGAGCGAAGCAGCACGACGCCAGCGACGTATCGCACGACCGAGCCGGTTGCCCCACCGATGGCGACCGCGAGCAGCATCGGGATCGTGAGCGCGGCATTCACGGACGCCTCGGAACGTTGCGCGCGATACGATACAGCCAGACGCGCCGCTCGGTCACGATACCGTCGCCGCGACGCAGCGGCACCGTCACGCCCTGTTTCGATGCCGCGAACCACGTGCCAACGACGCCGGCCAGCGAGTCGCCCTTGGCATCGGCGTCGAACGCGGCCACCAGCCCGTCGCCGGGGCGGATCTTGTCATAGGCGTTCGGCCAGATGTCGTACTGATTCGTACGACCGCCGAGGTTGAGCGAGAACACGGTAGGCTGGTCGGGGAGGTGAAACGCCAGCTCCGACGCATCCTGATAGCGATCGGCGGCAACCCACCGGTCCACCGTGCCCTTCAAAAAATCACTCTGCCGACTGTGCTCCACGGCAGCGGCGAGCGTTTCCCATCCGTGCGCGCGAGCGATGGGATCCTTGCGCGGCGGTATCGGAAGGATCGGAGTCGCTGCCTGATACGCCACGATCGCGAGGAGAATCGCCGCGAAGGCCTGTCCGCGATGCCACCAGCGACCGTACGACCACGGCTTGTCGCTCGTGGCCAACAGCATCATGGCCCCGGGGTAAATCATCGCCGGCCAGTTCGCTTCCACCGAACGGCGCCAGGCGCTCACGGCGAAGAACGCGAGCGGCGCCACCGAAATCACCGCCAATGCGAACCGACGCGCCATCGGGTCGGTGGGAGACAGATCGCGGCGCATACGCCAGCCATCGCGCATGGCGAACCACACCGCGCCCACCATCAGCAGGAACAGGATCGGCGACGCCAGGCCGATCTGTCCACCCAGCATCTCGAGTTCACGCGACAGTGGATTACCGCGCGCACTCGGGCTGAATCCGTGCCCCAGCTGAAAGCGGAACGACACCCAGTTATTGAGAGCGTTCCAAGCAATCACCGGCGCGAACATGCCCAGCGAGATGATGGACGCGATCCACGGACCCGGCTCGGCGAACCGCTTCCGCAGCGCCGGGTGTACGACGCACGCGATCACGAGGCCCATCGGCAGCAGCACGGCCGTGTACTTGGCCACGAACGCCGCGCCGAGACCAACGCCCGCGACCGTCCACCACCCGAGGCTGCGCCACGAGCGCAACGGTGACGCCAGCGCGCGCTCCACGCCGAGCAGGGCGAACATCGCGCTCGCGAACAGCACGGCATCAGGCGTGGCGAGCACGAGACCGAGCGTCGCCACGGGAATCAGCGCCACCAGCATCGCGGCCCGGGTCGCAGCGCGGAGCCCCTCCGTGCCGCGACCGGCCAGCTGCCACGCGCACACCACCGCCGCGAGGTGCATCAGCAGCGCGGCCATGGCTGGCCCTGCACGGACGCCCATGGGCGTGTGACCCAGGAGACGCGTGCCGGCGGCGATCAGCAGGGCGATGCCAGGCGGATGGTCGAAGTAGCCCGCTTCGAGCTGTCGCGACCACTCCCAGTAGTACGTCTCATCGGGCAGCAGTGGGACGAGCCCCGATAGGGCCGCCCGCAGCACCGCCGCCACAAGAATCCAGCTCGTGGCAGACGTCCACGAGCCTGGAGGGGCGACGCGGGGTTTGGTGGCAAGGTCAACCGGTATCGTCATGGGCGCGAGGTAAGTTGCATGCATGCCCAATCGTCTCGCTACCGAGTCGTCGCCATATCTGCGACAACATGCGGAGAATCCGGTGGATTGGTATCCGTGGGGCAGCGACGCCTTCGAACGAGCGCGGGCCGAGCAGCGGCCGATCCTGCTGAGCGTGGGCTACGCAGCGTGCCACTGGTGTCACGTGATGGCGCACGAGTCGTTCGAAGACGCCGACACGGCGGCGCTCATGAACGCGCTCTTCGTGAACGTGAAGGTGGATCGCGAAGAGCGCCCCGATATCGATGCGATCTACATGCAGGCGGTTCAGGCGCTCACCGGCCACGGCGGCTGGCCGATGACGGTCGTGCTCACGCCGGACGGCACGCCGTACTGGGGCGGCACCTACTTCCCGAAAGACGACCGGCACGGGATGCCGTCCTTCACCCGCGTGATTCAGGCCGTGGCCAACGCGTATCGCGAGCAGCCCGACGCGATCGCGCGCACCACCGACGCCATGCGTACGCTGTACGAGAATAGCAGCCGCCCGGCCGGACCCACGGGAACCGTCGACGCCGCGCTGCTCGAGCGCGCCTTTACCCAACTCGCCACGCGCTACGATCGCGCACTCGGCGGATTCACTGGGGCACCGAAATTTCCGCAGACGATGGCGCTCGATTTCTGTCTGCGATGGCATGCGCGGAGCGGCGACGCGATGGCGCTGGAGATTGCGCACCGCTCGTTCGTCGCGATGGGGCGCGGCGGCCTGTTTGATCAGATTGGCGGCGGCTTCGCGCGCTACAGCACCGACGTCGAGTGGCTGGTGCCGCACTTCGAGAAGATGCTGTACGACAACGCGCTGCTGGTGCGGCTCGGCGTGCATCTCTGGCAGGTCACGCGCGACGACGAAGTCCGTCGGATCACCGAGGCCACGATGCGCTGGCTGGCGCGCGAGATGACGCTTACCAACGGCGGGTTTGCCTCGTCGCTGGACGCCGACAGCGAGGGCGTCGAAGGGAAGTTTTATGTGTGGACCGCGCCGGAACTCGACGCGCTGCTCGGTGAAGACGCGGCCATCGCGCGGGCGTATTGGCGCGTGCAATCGGGTGGCAACTTCGAGGGCCAGTCGATCCTGCATGTGCCGGTGGCGCCCGGGCTGGTGGCGTCGCGGCTCGGCATTGCCGAAGACGGACTGCGAGCCACGATCGACCGGGCATCGCGCACCCTGCTGGCGGCGCGTGCGCAGCGCGTACGTCCGGGACTCGACGACAAGGTGCTGGCGGGGTGGAACGCGCTCATGACGCGCGCCCTGGCCGACGCCGCACGCGTATGGCGCGATCCTGACGTGCAGGCGCTGGCCGTGCGAAACGCCGAGCTGTTGCGCGACCGGTTGGTGAACGCCGACGGGCGCGTGACGCGCGTGTTGTCGGGAACCGAAGGACCCTGCGCCGGGCCCGGCTTTCTGGAAGATCAGGCCGCCGTCGCGCTGGCGTTTCTCTCGATCCACGAGGTTACGCTCGACCCCGCCTGGCTGCCACAGGCGCGGCGGGTTGCCGATGCCATGTCGCGGCACTTCTTCGACGCCGCGACGGCGGCGTGGTACGACACGCCGGACGACGCCGAGGCGCTGATCACCCGTCCTCGGGATGTGAACGACAATGCCACCCCCGCGGGCGCGTCGTTGGCACTCGAGGTCGTGCTGCGGTTTGGCGAGCTCGACGGGAATCCGGCCATCCGCGGCGAATCGCTGGTGCGGATCGCCTCGCTCGCTGAGCCGATGGGAAAGTGGCCGAATGCCTTCGGGTACCTGCTCGGGGTCGCCCAGCTGGCGATCGATGGCGCGGTCGCCGTGGCACTGGTCGGCGAGCCGGACAGTATGGAATTCCAGGCGCTGGCGACGGCCGTCGCGGATCGGTATGTGCCCACCCTGGTCCTCGCCTCTTCCACGGGAGAAACGGCTCCAGTGGCGCTGCTGGAGGGTCGGGCGGCCCTCAATGGCACCGCCACGGGCCATGTGTGTAGGAGTTTTCGGTGTGAGCTGCCCGCAACCGACGCGGCCACACTCTTGCAACAGCTGTCCGCACCGCTTGCCGCCACGTGAACGATCGGTCAGGTTGTCCACAGAGCGGGACGGTGCCAGCGCTGTAACGGTTACGGCTGGCGTCGACTACGCGTCCTAGATGGACGTCGCTGTCCGGGAGACCCTTCCGGATGGCTCATTCACTTTTGTTGACAGGACGGACCTGCATGCGGGTCTCTGCCCCCATTGCGAACATCCGCGCGACACTTCGCGCGACGACGACTGCGCTTGCCCTCATCGGGCTGGCGGGCTGTCTGGATCTCAAGACCACCGCAGACGCCTGCACCATCTCGGTGGCGCCGGCCACGTTGACGCTGCCCGTGAACGGCGCCGCCGCGATCGTCGGCACCGCCTTCGATTGTAGCGGCAACTCGATCCGCAACAAGAAGATCTCGTATTCCTCGAGCAACACCGCGGTGGCCACGGTGACGACGGAAGGCAACGTGATCGCGGTCAGTGTTGGTGGCGCCTCCATCTCGGCCGTCGCCAACGGCAAGAGTGCGTCGGTGCAGGTCACGGTGACCCCGGAAACGGCGGCCAACGTGATCATCACCCCGTCCACGCTCACGCTGCGCCGCACGAACACGCGCCAGCTCACCGCCACCGCGCGGAACAATCAGAACATCGTTATCAGCGGTCGGACATTCCGGTGGGGCAGCAGCAACTCGTCGATCGTGTCGGTCGACCAGAACGGACTGCTCACCGCGCTCACACCGGGCACGGTGGTGATCAATGCGGAAGCCGACCAAACGTCGGGTAACGCCACGGTCACCGTGACGGAAATCCCGATCGGCAGCTGCTCGCTCGCGCCGGCTACGTCGAAGCTGACGGTCTCGCAGAGTGTGCAGCCGGCGGTCACGCTTCGCGACACCGCGAACAACGTGATTTCGTCTCTGGGCCGTCAGATCGCCTGGACCAGCGACAACGAAATCGCGGCAACAGTCACGGGTTCCGGCTTGGTGACGGCACGTAAGGCAGGCACCGCCCGCATCACGGCGTCGCCGGTCGAGAACACGCAGGCCTCGTGCAACGCCTCGGTGGAAGTGGTCGATGCCCGCATCGTGTCGGCGGTGATTTCGCCCAAGCCCTCGACGCTGCGTCTGGGTGTCGCGCGCCAGTTCGGCGTCACGCTCACTGACTCCGCCGGCGGCGCGATCCCCGCGGGTCGCACCATAGCTTGGCGGAGTGTCACGCCGGCCACGGTCACCGTGTCAGCCAACGGACTCGTGACGGGACTCGCGCTCGGCGCGGCGCGTATCGCTGTGAACGCGGAGGGCGCCGTGGACACGGTGTCCTTCACGATCTCGAAGATTCCCGTCGCCACAATACGCCTGTCGCCGCTTTCGTCGAGCATCGTGCAGGGTGGGACGGTGCAGATCAATGCCACCATTGAAGACTCCTCCGGCACGGTGGTCACGGATCGAGCGGTCGAGTGGACCAGCAGCGACCCGACGCGCGCGGCGGTCTCGCAGACGGGTCTCGTGACCACGCAGGCCCCGGGCACGGTGACGATCAGCGCGACCAGCGAGACGCGTTCCGGCTCGTCCCAAGTCACGGTGCAGCCGATCCCGGTGGATACCATCGTCGTGACTGCTGAGACGTACGGCGCGGCGTTGAATGCGCCGGCGAAATCGTTCTCGATTCAGCTTCGTGACGCCAGCGGCACTCAGATCTTCAATCGCTCGGTGAGCGTGCAGAGCAGCAATCCGGGCGTCGCCACGGGGTCGGCGAACTCACAGGGCACCGTGATCAGCGTCTCCGCCTCGGCGGTGGGCTCTACGGTGCTGACCATGCGCGCCCTCAACAGCAATGGTCAGCCAGAGGGTCGGGCGACCACCGTCACGGTGACCATCACCGCCGCGACACCCTAGGGCGTCGCCCGTCTGCGGTTCGCGGCATAGCTTGAAAGGCGGGGCGCTTCTCATCGAGGCGCCCCGCCTTTCGTTCTCCATCGGAGCACCTGCCCATGAGCGCCTCCCCGTCGTCAGCGACCTCGGCCAAGCCATCGTTTCTTCGCGGGCTTTTTCAGGGCGAGATCACCGAGGAGCTGCTCTTCCCGTACCCCGCCACGCTCGACGAGCGCCGGCCGGACGAAGCCGCCTTGGTGAAACGGCTGATCGAGTCGCTCAACGCGATGGTCGCGTCGGGGCTGATTGATCCCCGTCAGATGGACGAGAACGAGGCGCTGGGCGAGCCGGTGATTCAGGCGTTCGCTGCGGCCGGCCTCCTCGGTCTCACGACGCCCACGGAGTACGGTGGACTCGGGCTCTCAGCCAGCGCCTACGCACGGGTCTTCGGCGCCGTCGCGTCGATCGATGCGTCGCTCGGCGTCCTGATCGGGGTGCACTGCGGACTGGGCGGCAAGGCGCTGGTGCTTTTTGGCAACGAGGCGCAAAAGGCGCGCTATCTGCCGGCGCTCGCGCGTGGCGAGATGCTGGCGGCGTATGCGCTCACCGAACCGGAAACGGGTTCCGACGCGCAGCACATCGTGACGACCGCACGCCGCAACGCCGAAGACACCGGATGGCTGCTGAACGGCCGCAAGCACTGGATCGGCAATGGGCAGCGCGCCGGCATGATCGCCACCTTCGCGCAAACGCCGATCATGCGCAACGGCGAGACGATCATGCGCCCCACCGCGTTCATCGTACGCCCCGACATGCCAGGGTTCCGTATCGACGGTACGGTCCGCAAGCTGGGCATCCGCGCCTCGACGCAGGCCGAGTTGGTGTTCGAGGATTGCTTCGTCCCCGACGATCATGTGCTCGGCGACGTGGGGAAGGGGTTCCGCGTGGCCGTCCATGCACTCAACGCCGGCCGACTGTCGCTGGCCGCGGGGTGTGCGTCGGGGTGCAAACGGTTGTTGGCCGAGTTCGCGCGCTATGCCGAAGCCCGCACGCAGTTCGGTGGACCACTCGCGTCGTTCGAGATCACGCAGCGCAAGATGGCCAGGATTGCATCCGACACGTATGCGGTGGATGCGATGGTCGGTGCACTGGCGGCTGCACTCGACGAAGACAGTGTTGATGCGTCGCTCGAAGCGGCCTGCGCCAAGGTGTTTGCGAGTGAGCTCGTATGGCGAACCGCCGATGAACTCGTGCAGCTCGCCGGCGGACGTGGCTTCGTGAAGCCGTGGCCGTACGAGCGCTATCTCCGGGACGCCCGCATCAACCGCATTTTTGAAGGCGCCAACGAAATTCTGCGGCTGTTCATCGGCCTCAATGGCATTCAGGGTCCGGCCGAAGAGCTGAAGGAGCTCTCCGGCGCGCTCAAGAATCCGATTCAGAATTGGGTGCTCGTGTCGAGCTACGCGGCCGAACGCGTGGCGTCGGCGCTGGGCAAGAAAGATCGCTTCGATGTCACGTTCCACGCCTCGTTGCGCAAGCACGCCGAGTTCGTGGAGAAGCACGTCGCCGCACTTGCCGCTGCGACGCAGCAGATGGTCGTGACGCACAAGAAGGAGATACTGCACCGTCAGCTGGTGGTCGAGCGTCTCGCCGACATGGCGATCGAACTGTACGCACGCGCCACGACCATCGCCCGCACACAGCGACTCATCGAGGAGCGTGGCGCCGAAGCCTGCGCGCGCGAGATCGCGCTGACGGACCTGTTCTGTATCGAATCGGGCCGCCGCTTCCGCGCGATCCGCATGGAGCTCGATGGCGACGCCGGCGAAGCGATCGACGACCTGCGTCGTGACATCGCCGCGCGCATCCGCGCCGAACACGGCTACGGCTCCAGCGATGCGCTGATGGATGTCGCCGTCCCACCGCTTCCGGCGTGGAGCCTCGTCAAAGCGGAGCAGCAGGCTGCGGTGGAGCGAAAGACGTTCTGACGCGGTGGCGCGCTACGCGTCGTTCTTCAAGAGGCCGAGCTTGAGGGCGAACTTCACGTAGTCGCTGCGATGCGAAAGACCGAGCTTCTCGCCGATGCGCTGCTTGTACGTGTCTACGGTTTTCGGCGAGATCGTGAGGTGCAGGCCGATCTCCGGCGCCGTGAAGCCCTCGGCGACCATTTTGAGCACGACCTGCTCGCGGTCGGTGAGCTTTTCGAAGCGGGTGCGCTCTTCGGCGTTGCCGTCGCGCTTGGCGAGACCACGAGCGAGCGCACGGGCGGCGCTGGATTGCACGTACACATCGCCCGCGGCCACCGTGCGCACGGCATCGACCAGTTCGCGATCGGCCACCGACTTGAGCAGGTAGCCGCCCGCGCCGGCCTCGAGGAGCGCGACCAGATGCTCGTCTTCGGTGTGCATCGTGAGCACGAGGACGCGCCGGCTGATCGGCTCTCCGGGCGTCGGTGTGCGCAGGGCATTCGCCTTCTGCAACTCGCGGGTGGCGGTGAGGCCGTCCATGTCGGGCATGGAGAGATCCATCACGATCACATGGGGATCCACACGCTCCGCCAAGGCCAGCGCATCCTTGCCGGTGCCGCCCTCCCCGACGACGATGATGTCTTTGGCGGTCGCGAGGACGGCTTTGAGTCCGGCGCGGACAATCTGGTGGTCATCTACCAATACGACGCGAATCAAGTCAGGGCGCATGTGTCAATCTGGAATGTTCGCGGAAACAATGCGAGGGTTAGTCGACGGCTCCCCGGGTCTTGAACACGCGAAACAAGTAGACAAAGCTGGGCAAGAGGATCAGCGTGCCCACCGCCAGCATGCCCAAGGTTATCTCGAGCGTGATACGCGGCGCCGCCAGTTCGGTGATCGTGCGATTGGGCGGCAGCATCCACGGATACTGCGTCCATGCCCATCCCCAGAGGATAAAGCTGGCTTGTGCGGCGGCCGCCAACCGGGCCACCTGGAAACGGCGCGTGGCGAGCGCCCAGAGCGAGGTGGCGGCGGCCACGGCCGTAATCGCGTGCATCGTGAGCGCGGTCCGCCCCTGCGTGAGCCCCTGAAAGAGCAGCGGATTCTCGGCGCGGGCGATCACCAACGTGGCCACGGCAAGCACCAGCAGGACGAGCTGCGACTGCTGTGCCCGACGACGAAAGACGTCGCGCATCCGGTCGTCGGTGGCCTCAACGGTGAGGTACGACGCCGCCAGGAACGCGAATAGCGCCAGCGTGAGCAGGCCGACGGCCCAAGGGAACGGTGACCGCGCCCACGGGTCGATGAACCGTTGCCCGAACGTGACGGTACGAAGCGACTCGATCGACCGGACGGGCACCGCGCCGCTGGCGACCGTGCCCAGACAGACGCCAAGCACGACGGGGGTGAGCAGGCTCGCCACCGAGAAAATGCGTCCCCAGCGGCGCTGAACGTGGTCTCGCTTGCTGTCGTACGTGCGAAAGGTGAACGCTGACCCGCGAAGCACGATCCCGACGAGCATCACGGTGATCGGGATATGCAGTTCGGTGGCGAGGTGCGCGAAGGCCTTCGGGAAGCAGGAGAAGAGCAGCACCACCACGAGAATCAGCCAGACGTGGTTGGCTTCCCAGATCGGGCCGATCGCATCGGCAATCAGCATGCGTTGCGCGTCGCGGTCCTTGCCGCGGGCGAAGAGATCCCACACGCCGCCGCCGAAATCGGCGCCACCGAGCAGCACATAAGCATTGAGCGAGAGCACCATGGTGCCGGCGACCGCGTGCGGCAGCGTCCAGGTGAGCTCGGTGGCCGCCGCGATCACGGCGATGGATAGCTGGCGGTCGATCCCGGGGTCGGAATCGGCAGCTCGCTGGTGAGGCCAAGCGATATCTGCGACACACCCGTCTTGATGATCTGGCGCCAAAGCAGGAACACCACGGCGACTGCCAAGAAGATGTACAGCGTCGTGAACAACACGAACGGCACCACCAGACCGGGCATCGGCGTCACCGCGTCTGCGGTGCGCAGGATGCCCTGTACGATCCAGGGCTGACGTCCGACTTCAGTGACCGTCCATCCGGCCTCGAGTGCGATGAAGCCAAGCGGAGCGGCAAGGACGAGCGCGGTGAGGAAGCGACGATCGTCGGGGAGCGCGATGCCAGCCCCACGCTTGCGACGCCACCAGCGCCACCCGCCCCAAAGGGACAGTGCCGCCATGACTGAGCCGCAGGCGATCATGAGCTGAAAGGCGAGATGCACAATCGCCAGCGGTGGACGTTCATCTGGCGGAACCGCATCGACGCCCTGCACGATGGCCTTGGGATCGCCGTGCAGCAGAAACGAGAGCGCGCCGGGAATCTCGATGGCGCCGCGATGCTCCAATGTTTCCGCATTCGGCCAGCCACCGATGACGAAGGCGGCCGGGCCCGTTTTCAGATGGCCTTCCATGGCGGCCAGCTTCACCGGCTGCCGTTCCGCGACGCTGCGCGCACTCCAATCACCCGCCAACGGCTGCAGCAGGGCGGCGGGGAGCCCCACCCAGAGGGCGATCTGCAACGCCGCGCGATGAAACGCGCGATGCGGCGTCCCGCGACGCAGCGCAAACGCATGAATGCCCGCGACGGCGAATCCGGTGGCCGCGAACGAGGCGAGCGTCATGTGTACGATCTGCGACGGGGCGGCGGCGTTGAACATGGCCGCGACGGGATCGACGTCAGTGACCTGTCCGTTCACCAGGCGGAAGCCCGCCGGCGCGTTCATCCACGCATTCGCGCACACCACAAACGCGCCACTGAGCGCACCACTCACCGCCACGACCACGCCGGCCGCGAAATGCGCGCGTGGCGGAATGCGCTTCCACGCGTACAGGTAAATGCCGAGGAAGATGGCCTCAGTGAAGAACGCGAAGCCCTCGAGCGAGAAGGGCATCCCGATCACGGCACCGGCATGCTCCATGAACGTGGGCCAGAGCAAACCGAGCTCGAAGGACAGCACGGTGCCCGACACGGCGCCGACCGCGAAAAGAATCGCCGTTCCCTTGGCCCAGCGCTTGGCGAGTTCGAGCTGCAGCGGGTCACGCGACGTGAGCCACCGCCACTCCGCGATGACCATGAGCGCGGGCGGAACCTGTCAACGAGTTTGAGACACCGCAGGGGA
>JBBQAK010000396.1:0-3742 GCA_038316215.1 Gemmatimonadales bacterium
CAGCCCGCCAAGACCCACCGGAAACACGAGGGCGATAGCGGCCACGAGCGTGGTGGCACCCGTGGTGAGCAGGTTTTGCCCCATGGTTTCAAAGCCGCGCGCTTCGGTACCCAAGCGCACCCAGGCCGGAAAAAGCAGCGCCGTGCCGTTCTGGATCGTGAACATGAGGGCGTTGAAGACCGGCACGCCCACCACGACTGACACCATGATCGGGATCGTGGCGCCGCTTTCGGCCAACAAGGCGGGCTCCTGCAGGAAAATGACCAACGGCACGACCATCAGCGACCAGACGGTGACCGAATGCAGCGCGGTCACGGCGGCGATCTCGGCCGCCACGATTCGCCAGCCGGGCAGTGGCATCGTTTTCAGCATCGCGAGGCGTGGTAAGTCGAGGCGCAAGTCGAAGCGCATCCACAGCGGGCCGATGAACAGCAGCATCGCCCCCCACCCGAAGGTGACACCCATGAACAGATCGCCTGCGCGTTCGGAGGCGGAACGCGTAACGGCGGCCATCGCGGCGAGACCGATCGTGAACGTGAGGAGTTGCGTACGCCACGCACCACCGCGCAGCGCGGCCACCACGTTCTTCCACGCGATCGCCATTTCCGGACGACCGGTTAGCGCCAGCGACGGCACCTTGGCCAGCTTTCCCTTTCGCGAGCGCGAGTTGCCCATCTGTGACGTACGGAAACGCTGCAGGCGCTCGGCGCGATGCTGGGTCGCTTCGAGTGCGGCTTCTTCGAACGCCTTGTCGAGACGCACGACCCAGAAGTAGTGCAGCGTGACAATCGCGGCGGCCCACGGCATGGCCAAGAGCCACTTCGTGCCGCTTCCGAGAAACACCGGTTCGAGCACCGCGCGCACCGGCCAAAGGCCAGCCGCGGGAACCGGCGCGCGGAGTGCGTCAGTGATCGCGAGCAGCACCGCTTTGATGCCCGCCGCACTCGCGACACGGAGTAGTGGCCACGCGGTCACGACGCCATAGATCACCGCCACCAAAACTGCACCGAACACGATGAGCGGCAGAATGAGCCGTCGGCGGGCTTTGCCGACATGCTCCATGGCGTTCGAATGCACGATCGACGCGCCCAGTCGATGTAACGCCAACGTGGAAAAGAGCATCCACAGCGACAGTCCGCGCTGCCATCCTTCCAGCGTGCCGCCGCCGCCGCGCAGCAGCACGCTGAAGATCAGGGTGTTGAGCAGAATGGCGAGCTGCATGCGCACCAGCTTCGCGTGCACCAGCTGCCGCCGACTCACGGGCGCGGGAAACAGGAACTGCACTTCGGCCGGTGTGAACGCGAGTGCGCTGCGTTCACCGCCAAACACCCACCACCGTGCGGCCGAGAGCAGCATGATGGCGCTGGCGATCGGTACGGCCACGTCGGTTTGTACGATCGACGCGAGTGGTCCGCCGCCCAGCTGTGAATTTCGAAAGAGCGCCCACCAGATGTACAGCACACCCATGACTACGGCCGCGAGGTAGCGCGGGCTCTTGGCCCGTGCCGCCTGTCGGCGCAACCGATTCACCAGGGTGCGCTGATACAGAAAGCGCATGGCTGGCACGGGCGCCGGCTGCGGCGCCGTGGGCTGATGCATGCTCACGAGACCGTGTCGCCGCCGGTGAGGGCGATGAACATCTCCTCGAGCGAGCGACCGGCCAGATCAGGGCGCGCCTCCACGATCTCCGCGATCGTACCGAGGGCAACGGCCTGACCACGACGAATCACGAGAATGCGCGTGCAGAGTTCTTCAACGAGATGCAGCAGGTGCGAGCTGAGAATCACGGCGGCGCCGTCGCGGGCGCGGGCGGCGATCGTCTCCTTCATGCGCCGGATACCGACCGGATCGAGGCCGGTGAGTGGTTCATCGAGCAGCAACGCCGACGGCTGGTGCAGCAATCCGCATGCGATGGCCAACTTCTGCTTCATGCCGCGGGAGAGTTCCGTGGGCAGCGCATCTTTCTTGGCGGTGAGCTCGAGCTCTTCGAGCAACACGGGTATGCGCGGGGCCGCGTCGTGCACGCCATACAGCCGCGCGACGAACTGCAGATGTTCGGTGACCGTGAGATAGTCGAAGAGCTGCGGTTCATCGGGGATGAACGCGAGCCGCGACTTGGCGGCCACCGGATCGGATTGCAGATCGATGCCGGCGATATGAATGCTCCCCGACGTGGGCTGCAGAATTCCGGCGAGGGCACGCAGCGTGGTGGTCTTGCCGGCCCCGTTGGGACCGACCAGACCGAGCACGTCGCCCGGGGCCACGCGAAAGGACAGGGACTGCACGGCCACCGTGTCGCCGTACAGCTTGGTGTACTCGATGACGTCAATCATGAAAAACAGTAGGGAGTACGGAGTACAGAGTACGGAGAACACCGTACGTACTGTGATTGCTACGGAAAAATGAGTGGCGCGCTGAGGGTGACGAACAGCGTGGCTCCCGCCGGAAGACACCGCTCCGTTTGTGAATTGCGGGCGGCGGCAATGGTTCCCGCGGCCGCGCCGCCGGCGGCTCCGATGACAGTACCACGGGTGCCGCCGCCGAGCACGCGTCCGGCGATGGCGCCGATGATGGCGCCGGTGATGACCTTGCCCTTGTCGCCGCCTTTCGAGACCTGTCGCTCGGTGACCGCCACATCGTCGCCCACGCGGACGGAGCCTTGCACGGGCACGAGCTCTCCGTTCACCTGCACGCTGCGTACGCGGAACACGAACCCGCCGTCGGCGGTCGGCGGCGCCATTTCCACGAGAATCGGGGTGCCCACGGGGAGCGTCGCGCCGTCCGGGCCACTTACGGGCACCGCGAGCTCGGCCACGATGCGGTCACCCGGGCGATTAGCCAGCGAGCAGATGGCGGCGTTCGTCTTTCCGGAGAGGGCGGTGCCGGAGGCAAGGCCTCGGGATGGGCCTGGTGCGGCGGCCGGTGTGGAGGCTGGAGTTTGGGCCGGTGCCTCCGCGACGGGGGTCGGTGCGGGGGCAGCTTCTACCGCTTGACGCGAAGGGCGCGGAGTACGCGAAGGGCGCGAAGAGGGGCGAACGGCCGGGGGAAGGGCCTGAGGCGTGGCTCGCTTGGGAGCACTCGGCGTCGAAATCGCCGTGTCGCCGATCTGGGCAGGAACAGGTCGGACCGGCGCATCGCCGGCGGCCAGCGTGAGGTCGCGCGCGAGCAGCGAGTCGATGGCTGATGTCTGCGCATTACGATCGCGACATCCAGCTATCAGGAACATTGATAAAAGGAGTCCGCGTGCGATACTGTGTCGCACGCCGAAACC
The DNA here is from genome assembly GCA_038316215.1 of Gemmatimonadales bacterium. Lineage (GTDB taxonomy): Bacteria > Gemmatimonadota > Gemmatimonadetes > Gemmatimonadales > Gemmatimonadaceae > Gemmatimonas. The sequence continues at coordinate 3,272 of JBBQAK010000396.1, forward strand.
CTTTCTCCCTGCCCGCCGTTCGGATTGAAGTTGCCGCATGGTCACGACGAGAGTCGATGGTGAGATGACGAATCCGGGTCCAGTATGAATTACACCGAAGTCGACGTGACGCCGCCGCCAACAGCGCAACACGTGTTCATTGCCCGCCAGCCGATCTTCGATACCAATCGACAGCGGGTCGCGTATGAGCTGTTGTATCGCGCGAACCGGGACGCCACACAGGCGATCGGTCTGTCGGAATCGCATATGTGCGGCGATACCGCCCTTCACGCCCTGCTGTCCATCGGCCTCGACAAACTGACGGCCGGTACCACAGCCTTCGTGAACATTACCCGCGAACACTTGCTGGGCGAACTCTACAAGATTTTCGACCCAGCCGCGGTGGTGCTGGAGCTCTTGGAAACGGTGGACGGTGACGCAGCGGTGGTCGATGCTTGTGCACGGGCCGTGGCGGAGGGGTATCGTCTGGCG
>JBBQAK010000036.1:0-15374 GCA_038316215.1 Gemmatimonadales bacterium
CTGCACCAACCAGAGCCACAGATCGGGATTGAACCGATGACCGCCCGATTACGAATCGGGTGCTCTACCACTGAGCTACTGTGGCGTTCGATCTCACGGTGAGGTGCCGTGTCCTGCTCTCCAACGGTAAACAGTGCCCTCGCGCGGACTCGAACCGCGACGCCGTTAAGCACTACCACCTCAAAGTAGCGTGTCTACCAATTCCACCACGAGGGCGTACAACACCTGCAGCACTACTACTGTGTTCGCGGAAACACCAACCACACCTGCATCCCAAATATCCGCGGAACAACGGGAGCGACGGGGCTCGAACCCGCGACCTCTCGAGTGACAGTCGAGTGCTCTAACCAAACTGAGCTACGCCCCCAACAACATCCTGCACTTGCGACAACCAGCTCCACGTCGAGCTGATAGCTCCAACGGGAATCGAACCCGTCTCTCAACCTTGAAAGGGTCGTGTCCTAACCGATAGACGATGGAGCCAGAGTCTACGTCGTGCGTTCCTACAACCTGCGTCGTACAACAGCACCTTCAGTAGCGGTAACGGGATTCGAACCCGTGTTCCAGCCTTGAGAGGGCTGTGTCCTAGTCCCCTAGACGATACCGCCGTGGACTCGCGCCGAGGCGCGTGGCCACGGCGGAACTTCTCCTTCCCGTCGTGATCGCTGCTCGCGATCACTCCCCGCTTCGTGCGCCTTGCAGCGCCCGTTGTACTCAGTACGCCCTACTCCAAACACCCTACTGTTCTCAAAGCAGGCCCGGAGGGAATCGAACCCCCAACCGCCGGTTTTGGAGACCGGTGCTCTACCAATTGAGCTACGGACCTCCTGAAGCGCCCTGACACACCGGCGCTTGCAGTGTGATCAGGGTGACCGACGGGAATTGAACCCGCAACCCCCGGAATCACAATCCGGTGCTCTAACCAATTGAGCTACGGCCACCATCGTCGAACGCGTGTGCTTTCACCCATCACGTTCGAAGCCAACACCCACGCGATCATCACCAAGCATGACAACCGACGGGAGACGCAAACTGTAACCAGACGAAAGACCGATTGCAAGCGGGGCAGCCATACTTCGCCCCGACTTTTTTCCCCGGTCGAACGCTCAGTCCTTCGCGCGCTCGAGATACTCGCCCGTGGTCGGGTTCACGCGGACACGCGTGCCCTCTTCCACGAACTCTGGCACGTTCACCGTCACGCCGTTTGACAGCTTCGCCGGCTTGGACGAGGCGGTCTTCGTCGCCCCGCGCACCACCGGCGCCGTCTCGACGATCTCGAAAATCAGCGAGTTCGGCAATTCGATGCCGATCGGGCGGCCGTTGTAGTACTCGGCCAAAATTTTCATGCCCGGCTGCATCCACGGCGCCGAATCCCCCAGCGACTCCTCCTCCATCTCGATCTGATCGTAGTTCGAAATGTTCATGAAGTGAAACACGTCGCCGCCCTGGTACATGAACTCCAGTTCCTGCGTCTCCATGTCCGCCTTCACAATCGTGTCCGCCGCGCGGAACCGATGCTCGAAGTTCGAACCCGTCCGCAGGTTCTTCAACTTTGCCTGCACCATGGCACGCAGATTTCCGGGCGTGTGGTGACGGAACTCGACGACACGGCACGGATCGCCCTCGAACACGAGGACCATACCACGTCGGATCTGGGTCGCAGAAAAAGCCATGCGAACGACACCTTCGAACAAGGGACATCGGGGGCGACCCCCCGCAGGATACCCGCTGGAATACCGCGCGGCTCCCGGTCGCCAACTGGACGCGACCGATGAGCCAACACTGCGCAGCCTCTAAAAATAACTACACATGGCTGAGACCGGAAGAGGGTCCCGGCACCCGGCGGGTCAGCCGCCGGAGGTGGTACCGCGGGGAGAATACTTCGCCAAGAGCGGCGCCAGCCCACGCCAGACCGTATCGGCCACGCGCTTCGAGCCTTCGGGATTCGGATGGATACCGTCGGCCTGATTGAGCCGGGCATCACCCGCGACCCCCTCGAGCAGAAACGGCAGCAGCGGAACGCCCGTCTCCTTGGCCGCTCGCACATACGCCTGGTGAAAGCGCGTCGTATAGCTCCCGCCAAGATTCGTCGGCGCCTCCATCTGCACCAACGCCACCCCAGCCTCGGGTCGCTGGGTGCGAACCACGTTCACCAACGCCACGATATTCGCGTAGGTCGAATCGGGGTCCACCCCACGCAGGCCGTCATTGGCGCCCACCTCGAGCACCACCAGCGAGGCCGGCTGATCGAGGACCCATCCGGCGCGGCGCAAGGCGCCGGCCGACGTCTCGCCGCTCAGCCCCGCATTCACGATACGCACCGCGTACCCCGCTGAATCCGCCTTCTCCTGCAGTAGCGCGGGGTAGGCCTTCTCCGGATCGAGCCCCAGTCCGGCCGTGAGGCTCGTCCCGAGAAACACCACACGCGACGAGCGTGAGCCTTCGGTCACCTTCGGGGTATTGGCACCGATCGCGGCCGATGGCGTCGCCGATGGCGTCGCCGATCGCAACGCAGATTGCGCCGTGGCAGTTGCCGCCGCGCCGGTCTCCCCGGTTCTTTCTCCCGATGCCGATCCGCCACCGGCTGAATCCGATCGACCGGATTCGGCGTTGGTGCCACAGGCTGCTCCCAATGCCGTGAGGGCCACGAGTATCGTACTCGCCGCCCAGCGACCGACTTTCCTCTTCTGTTCCAATCGTATGCTCGTTGCCCGTGGGTTAACCAAGGAATACCAGAGTGGCACGCAGCGCCTCACGGTGCTGCGCGACGTGTCGTTCGACGTGCCGCAGGGCGCATTCGTCTCGATCGTCGGGCCGTCCGGCAGTGGGAAGACCACGCTGCTCGGACTGCTCGCCGGGCTTGATACCCCATCACAGGGCACAGTGTCGCTCGATGGCGAAGAATTCGGAAGTCTCGACGAAGATCGCCGCGCCAAACTACGTGGCGAAAAGGTTGGCTTTGTGTTCCAGAGCTTCCAGCTGATCCCGACGCTCACGGCCCTCGAGAACGTGCAGGTGCCCCTCGAGCTCTCCGGCGCCGTTTCCGCGAAGGAAGCGACCGTACGCGCCCGCGAGTTGCTGACCCGCGTGGGGCTGGGCGATCGCACGCACCACTTCCCGCAGCAGCTCTCCGGCGGCGAACAGCAGCGCGTCGCGCTGGCCCGCGCCTTCGTGAACGACCCCCGCATTCTGTTCGCCGACGAACCCACGGGAAATCTCGATGGCGCCACCGGCGAACGCATCGTGGAACTGCTGCAGGCACTCAATCGCGAGCGCGGCTGCACGATCGTGCTCGTGACGCACGACGTCGCGCTCGCCGCCCGCACACAGCGCACCATTCGGCTGCGCGACGGCGTCGTCGTAGAAGACGTCATGCACGAGCCGGCCGCCGCATCGTCGGCCGCCGCGTCGTCGGCCGCCGCGTCGTCAACCTCATGACCACACAGGCGCTGCTCCGCCTCGCGTGGAGGGAGAGTCGCACGGCCCGACGACGGCTGGCACTCTACATGTCGTCGATCGCCTTCGGTGTTGCCGCCCTCGTGGCGATCGACTCGTTCGCCGGCAACGTCACCCGTTCGATCCGTGAACAGTCGCGTACGCTGCTGGGCGGTGACATGGCGCTGCAGGCGCGCGCCGCATTCCCCGCGGTCGTCGATACGCTGCTCGATTCCCTGCGCGCCGACAACATCGCGACCTCACGGGTCACGACGTTCGCGAGTATGGCACTGGCCGAGCCGTCGGGCGGCACGAGACTCGTGCAAGTGCGCGCCGTGTCGCCTGGCTATCCGTTCTACGGCGAGATCGAAACCGTGCCCGCCAACGCGTGGTCACGCGTGCACCGCGAGGCCATCGTGTTCGTCGATCCGTCGCTGCTGATCGCGCTCGACGCCAGTGTCGGTGATTCGCTGCGACTCGGTCAGAAGATGTTCGCGATCGCGGGTACACTCGGCAACGTGCCCGGCGACGCCGGTATCACGGCTGTGATTGGGCCCCGCGTGTACGTCTCAGACACCTGGCTCGACGCCACCGCGCTCCTCAAGTTCGGCAGTCGCGCCGAGTACGATGTGGTGCTCAGACTGCCCGCGGCCTTGACCGCTCCCGCCACCGCCAAGCGGGTGGCGCGTGATCTCCGCCGTCGGATTGATCCGAAGGCCGCGGCGCTGCAGGAGGCGCAAGAAGCGCGCGGCGAAGACCGCCGCGGCCCGGGCGCCGAGGACGATGCGCCGGCGACCGATTCCACGGCCAAGGCCGCTGAACCGGCAGCGGATTCCGTCTCGGGGCTGGTCTCCGGTGCCGTGCGGACGCGCGTGCGTGTACGCACCGTAGCGGACACGGAGCGGGATTTCACCGAATCGGTTGCCCGCCTTGCGGATTTCCTGAGCATCATCGGACTCATCGCGCTGTTGCTCGGCGGCATCGGGGTCGCCAGTGGCGTTAATGCGTTCGTGTCGGCGAAAATCGATACCGTGGCCGTGCTGCGATGCCTCGGCGCCACGAGCCGACAGGTACTGGCGCTGTACGTGGTCCAGTCGGCGGCGATGGGCCTTGTGGGCGCCATCGCGGGCACGTTGCTCGGCGTCGCCATCCAGTTCCTGCTGCCCGGTGTGGTGGCGGACTTCCTGCCGATCGATGTGGATCTCGCGCTCGAGCCGCGGCCACTGATTTTGGGCCTCGCCACCGGAGTGTGGGTCTCGCTGGTGTTCGCGATGCGACCACTGCTTGCGCTCCGTCGCGTGTCGCCGTTGCAGGCGATTCGCCGGGAGATGGACAACGCCGCCCTGCCACGCGAGTGGAAGGACCCGGCGCGTCTCACGGTGGACGTCCTGTTGGTGAGCAGCATTGTCGGTATCGTGGTGTCGCGTATCGGCAACGTGCGTCAGGGGCTTTACATCAGCGCCGCGATCGGCGGGGCGGTACTGGTGCTGTGGATCGCCGCCACGTTGCTCATCGCGGCCGCGCGCCGCAGTACGCGGCCGTCATGGCCCTTCGAATTGCGTCAAGGTATCGCCAATCTGCACCGCCCGGCCAATCAGACCCGTGCGGTGACGCTCGCGTTGGGGTTCGGCGCGTTTCTACTGAGCACCGTATATCTCGTGCAGGCGAACTTGCTGAGTCGCGTACAGGCCACCTCGGCCGGCTCGGCCGGCAACCTGCTCTTCTTCGATGTACAGGACGATCAGGCGGCCCCACTCGATTCGCTGTTGCGCGCACGGCAGCATCCCATCGTACAGCAAACGCCCATCGTCACCATGCGCATCGACGCCCTCAACGGACGCAGCGTGTCGGCCTTGATGGCTGACACCAGTGCACGTCGGGCGGGCTGGGCGCTGCGTCGCGAATATCGCAGCACCTATCGCGACTCGCTCGTCGGTTCGGAAGCGCTGGTGGCCGGCCGATGGTTCGTCGACTCGGCGACGCGCGCGAAAACGCGCGCCGCCAATCCCAATGCGCCATTCGAGGTGTCATTCGAACGCAACCTCGCGACGGATCTTGGGATCGCGCTTGGCGACACGGTGACGTGGAACGTGCAGGGCGTGCCGGTCACGACGATCGTGACCAGCTTCCGTACGGTGAACTTTGCCCGCTTCGAGGCGAACTTCTTCGTGGTATTCGCACCCGAAGCGCTGCGTCGTGCCCCGCAGCAGTATGTCGTCGTGGCGAACGTGCCCGCCGGGCCGGCGATCGCGGCGGTACAGCGCGACATCGTGCGTCGTTTCCCGAATATTTCGAGTCTCGATCTCACGCTCGTGCGACAGACCATCGGCGCCATCGTGGATCGTGTCACGCTCGCCATCCGATTCCTCGGTCTGTTCTCGCTGGCGATGGGTGTGCCCGTTCTCTTCAGCGCGGTGGCCGCGACGCGACGCGCTCGACTGCGAGAAGGCGTGCTCTTGCGTACCCTCGGCGCGTCACGTGCTCAGGTAGCACGAGTGCTGTTGGCCGAGTACGGCGCGCTGGGTGCACTGGGCGCACTCACCGGCATGGTGCTGGCCTTCGCGGGCGCCTGGGGACTCACGCGCTTCGTGTTCAAGGATCCCTTCGATCCAGCCATCGGCCCCACGTTCGTGATCGCGGCCGGCATGTTGCTGCTCACGATGGCGATCGGGCTGCTGACCAGTCGCGACGTGTATAAGGAAACGCCGATGGCCGCGATCCGCGAAGCCTAACGGCGACGCCAACCGCGCTGATGCGCTTACCGCCGACCGATCACGCCGTACGAGTCGGCGGTTGTGCTGCCTTCCTTGAACGCCACCCAGACGCGCGTGCCGATCATGCCGCGCAGGGCGCTCGGCACCGACGGTAGTCGTTTGCGGCCCGAGCCGTCGGTCAGTTGCAGGACGCCGCCTTCGTCGAGCGTGCCATCCCATGCCGGTACGCCGTCGGATGCGCGCACGAGGTAATCCGACACGACGATGTCGCGCGGCGTGATCTTCACGCCACGCACCATGATCTCGGTTCCGGCCAAGCGACCAAGTCCTGATGTTGCCATGCCGCTCAGCGCAACGTTGTTGCCGTCAACCCGTAACACGACCTGACCCGCCGGTTCCGCACCAAGGATCGTGACCACACCGCGGACGGAATCACCACGAGTGCGCCCGGCTAAATCACTTCCGCCGGCGAGACGCTGCGCCACCGCCCGCGCCATCGAATCGCCACGGGCCTGTGCACGGAGGCTGATGGCCTGTCCGGCAGTCGTCGCCAATCCACTGCCACCGCGAGCGGCACCGCCCACGTTGGCAATCGTGCCATCGTTGGCGCCGCTCCCCGCCACTTCGGAAGCGTTCGTCGCTCGTGTGAGAGAATCGAACAGCCCCGCGGGACCACGCTCGGCTTGCGCCAGCAGCGAATCGCCACGATATCCGAGCGTATCGAGGCCTGGGATGTCGCCGGAAATCGTGACGCTCTTATCACGATTGCATGCCACGACGGTACAAAGCAGAAGCAGATTCCGCGCAGCGCGGCCGACCGATTTCGGCGAACGCGTCCGTAAGTCGCTGTGAGCGAATCGATTCGGCGACGAGATCATATTCAGAAGCTACGCGCCGCGCGTGCCGCGTCAACGCGAAATCACGAGGTCGAGGCGTGGGTCACGCTCGGATCGCACCGCTCCTGCCGCCCGGTGGGCGGTGCATGCCATATTGCATCGTCGGCCTCGACATTCCGGTCGCGGCGGTTGCGGCGTCGTCTCGCGATTCACGGCATTTCACCGTGAGCCGCTGACGGCCATGTCGCTCCGTGCACAAACGTTACGCTGCTGGCACAATCGCGCGAACCACGGTGACGTGGGTTACGACGGCGCGTCAAACTCACGCAATGCATGAGCTTCTGATGGCACACGGGTCCGTGCGCTCCGAGCGCGACGATTGGATGGATGACAACACGCGAGGCTTGTCCCTGGCCGCTGCGGCGGAGTGGGATGAGGCCGCCGAGGCATTTGCTGCCGCGGCCGACGTGTTGGCACGACGTGCGCCCGATGTGAGCTCGCATGATGCGCTGGCGCTGATTCTCGGCAACTTGGCGCACGCCAGTTTCCGCGCGGGCCGGACCGACGATGCCCTGCTGCATGCGCAGCGCGCCTGCGCGCTCCGCGTCGCGCTTGCGGGCGAGGACGCCATGCCCGTCGCCCGTGGGCGCATGGATCTCGCGGTCATGCTGGGCGCAACGGGTCGGCTCGACGAGGCGCAGGCGCTCATCCAGCGCGCGATCGCTGCGGTCGAACGTCATGTGGGCGATGAAGATGCGCGCCTCGTCGTGATGCTGGAGAACGCCGCGCGTCTCGCGCTCGCCGCAGGCGCTCCCGCGAATGCCGAGCCATTACTGCTCCGATTGCACGCGCTGCTCGACGCGCATGGCCTGTCGACGGACCGTGCGGATCGCCTGCTGGCGATGGTGGCCGCCGTGCGCACGCGGGCTGACGCGAATCGCGCAAAGTCATCCGCGGTCGCGGTAAACGCCGTCGCGGTAAACGCCGTCGCGGTAAACGCGGTCGAGGTAAACGCGGTCGAGGCCGATGTGGCCGTCTACGCGCACGCATCGATCGATCAACAGGAAGCGCAGACGGAGTGGGACGATCAGCCCCTGCGTGATGCGGTCGCGATCACGGATATCCTGCTGCGCACCACGCCCTCCGGCGTGATCGCGATTCAGGAACCGGTGAACCACGACGCCGAGATCCTCGCCGCATTCGAAACCGTGGTCGACACGCCGGTCGAACCGATGATTGATCTGGTCGTCGACCTGCCCACACCGACCGTCGACATCGCGCTCGATCTGGCCGATGATTTTGGCTTGCCGCTGCCGGTTGACGACGTGTCGCCAATGGCGCTGGGTTTCACCATCGAGCACAGCCACAGCGAACCCGACGCGCCCGCGCCGGTGCTGGATGCGCGTACCGACCTGATGGGCCTCGAGCTCGACGACGCACTTGCCGACTCGCTGGTGGATATCCCGACGCACCGACCGTCGCTCGACCTCGATGCGTCAGCGCCGTCACGCACGGAGGAAGCGGCACCGGCCGTGATCGCGCCGCTGTCGCCGCTCAACGCTCCGCTGCGCCAGCCGATGCGGCATGTGGAGCCCGCACCGGCGCATGGCTTCGGCCCGCCACCGACCGCGCGGGTAACACCCGATGCCCGCCCGGCGCCGGCGCCGCCTCCGGCCCCGATGACACCGACCGCGCGCGACCTCACGCGCGCGCAGGACGCGCAGGATGCGCAGGACTTCGCCTCACGGGCAGGACGTACCGGTCGCACACCGATGTCCGATCGCCACCCGAAGGCGGAGGGCGGCAACCGCGGTGGTCTCATCGGCGCCGGCATCAGTGCAGCCGTTGCCATTGGCGGTGCCGTCTGGTATTTCCTGCTTCGCTGACCGCCCTCGCACATATTTCCGATCTGATGCGGAAATACCCGAAGCGATTCTCGATGCGAAGCGTGATGCGAAGCGTGATGCGAAGCGTGATGCACGGTTCAACCGGAGGTCGGCGGCATGTCGTCGTCTGAACCACCGCGTGTCACGGCACGCTTGGAAGGCCGCGTCCTGCTGGTCGGCCCGGGGTGGCTCGGACAGGTCGTCGCGTCGACGTTCGCGGCACTTGGTGCCACGGTGGCCGTCCTGCAACGCACGGCGCGCGCGTCCAGCGGCGACATGCGCGCGCTCACGGGTGACATCGCCAGTGCGGCACTCGGACCAGCGCCGCTGGCGGCGTTGCAGTCCATCGTGCAACACGCGCTTCCTGCTCCGATCGATCACCTGGTGGTCTGTATCGCCCCGTCGCGGGCGCGTGGCGATGACTACAGTCTCTATCCTCAGGCGGCGGCAGGCGCGGCCGCGCTGGCGCGCGCGCTGCACATCCGGTCGGTGCTGTATGTCTCGAGCACCGGCGTGTACGATCGGCACGACGGCAGCGAGGTCACCGAGCAGAGTCTGATCGAACCGCACGGCGCGCGCGTGCAGGCGTTGTACGACGCTGAACAGCGGATCGCGGCCGTGGCCGATGATCCGGCGGCCACGGTGCATATCGTGCGCGCGGCCGGGCTTTATGGGCCGCAGCGTGATCCGGCGGCGCGCCTCGTCGACCCGGCCTTTGCCGTCGGCGACGTGTGGTGCAATTTTTCCTGGCGTGACGATGTGGTCTCGGCGATCACGCACCTGCTGCTGTACGATCGCGCGGCGGGCGTGCGCGTGTTCAATTGTGCCGACGGAACGCCGCTGCGATCGTCGGTGATCGCGTCCACACTTACCGGACGTCCCGTGGACGGCTCGACGGACGGATCAGCCGGGCGCGCCGTGATCGATCGTGCCGCATCGGCGCGCAGTGGCCGCAGCAATCAGCGCATCAACGTCGACGCACTACTGGCCACCGGATGGCGCCCCATCGCGCCAACCGTCTACGATGGACTTCGCCTGCTTGGTCATCAGGTCCCTCAAGCGCCGGTTTCACGATGAATGCCCCAAAGCCGCTTCCATACGGGCCACAGACGAGCGCCGTACGCGGCTTTCTCGTACGCCTGGCCGGACTCGGGGCTGCTGATCGAGCCGCCGTGGTGTTGCGCTACGAGGCGGTGGCCACCACACGCGCGTACGAGGCCGCCGATGCGCGACTGGGTGAGGTCATCACGCGCAGCGGCCGTGAGGAGGCCCGCGATGCCCTCAGCGGCCCCCTGATGCAGCTCGTGAAGCGCCCGGCGCCTGAAGCAACCACCGACGCTACCACCGACGCAGCCACCGCATTCGAACTCGAGCCCATTGCCGAGCCGGCCCTCGCGGCGTTGCTGGCACTAATGGTGCGCGATCTCCTCGACGACCAAACCGTGCGCCTGCTGACCGATGCCTTCGGTGACACGATTCCGCTCGGATCTCCCTGAGCTGAACCGCCCAAGCACTCCGTCCATCAGGAAACCGTGTCTGCCCGTGGCTCGGCGGCCAGCGTGAAGCGTGGAATGATCGCTTCGAACGAGGAACCGTCGTCGCGCATGAACTGGTACGAGCCCTCCATCCATCCCTGCGGTGCCTTGAGCACACAGAACGAACGGTACTCATGCACCTGTCCCGGGAGCAGATGCGGCTGTTCACCGACCACGCCTTCCCCTTCCACCACGGAATCACCCACCGATTCGTCGTGGATCAACCACTTGCGTGTGCGAAGTTGCGACGCCTGCTCACCGACGTTCTCTATCCGAATGTGGTAGGCGAACACGAACTGGCCAAGCACCGGATTCGAACGGTCGCGCAAATACGACGGGCGCACCGTGATACGAATACCCGCGGTCATGCGGTAGTAGAACGGAACGGAATCAGCGGTCATCGGAACGGCCTCGAGCAGGTGTCGACGGAGAACCAGCGGCGCCGGTTCGCGACGGGAACGGTACAGTGACGGGGGGGCTTTGCGTGCCCACCCGGTTGAGCGACACGATCGACAACGCGGTCGGCGACGTGCCCTTCGGGATGGCCCACGACGTCGTGGATCCCGAGACCACCATCGTAATCCATGCCGTGTCGGTGCGCAGCCGGATCGCATACTGCCACGGCACCGCAGAGCCAACGGTCCGGAGTAGCAGCCGCGTTCCCGTGGGCGTCTCGGCCACGCGTGCGGTGGGAAGCGGCGGCGGCGCGACCTTGAGCCATGGCGTGGCCGGGACGAGGGCCGGTGTCGCATACGGACCCACCAGCAACGTGTCGTTCATACCGGCCTGATTGGTAAGAAACGACTTCATGCTGAAGTGGACATTGCCGGTCGCCCCGTCCTGCAAACGCGTCACGCGGATCTGCTCCACAAGCTCGCCCACGGAGAACGCCCCGGACCCCACGCCGCCAGCGCGCGAGGTGAAGTTGCCGGGCCACATATGACGCCCCAGCACGTTCTCGCCCACCCACCAGTCGAGGAGCGCCGGATACGCCTGCTCACGCTTCGTGGTCGGCCAGTAGAGCTGCGGCGTGAAGTAGTCCACCCATCCCTCGCGCAGCCACTTCCGTGCATCGGCGTACAGCTTCTCGTAGGCATCGAAGCCTCGCACCTGCGTGGGGTAGCCGGGACGCCAGATGCCGAATGGGCTGATGCCGAAGCGCACCCACGGCTTCGCCTTGTGCACGCCTTCGTCGAGCGCCTGCACCAGCAGATCGACATTCCGACGACGCCAATCGGCGCGGGACAGCGTACCGCCCTCGCGCACGTAGCGCGTCCAGCTCGGCCCGTCGGGGAACGGAATGGCGCGACCGCGGCGATCGTTCTCCGGATACGGATAGAAGTAGTCGTCGATGTGCACGCCGTCCACGTCGTAGCGCTGCACCACGTCGAGCACCACGCGCAGGGTGCGGGCGCGAACCGCCGGTTCACCCGGGTCCATCCACAAGTAGCCGGCATACGGCTTTACGAGCGACGGGTTCGTGCGCGCGATGTGCGTAGACGACAGCGGCGACTTGGCGTCGGTATGCCGCGCGCGATAGGGATTGAACCAGGCGTGCAATTCGAGGTTGCGGGCATGCGCTTCCTTAATCGCAAACTCGAGTGGATCCCAAAATGGCACCGGTGCACGACCCTGTGCACCGGTGAGATACTCCGACCACGGTTCGATCTTCGACGCGTACAACGCGTCGGCCGCCGGACGAATCTGAAACAGTACCGCATTCAGCTTCAGCGCCGCCGCGCGGTCGAGCAGCGCCAGAAGCTCGGCCTGCTGTTCGGCTGTGGAGAGCGTCCGCTTGGACGGCCAGTCGATGTTGGCGACCGACGCCACCCAAACACCGCGAAACTCTCGCGTGAGCGGCGGAGCGTCGGCACTTACCACGGGACGTGCCCGCACCGGAGTCGGCGGCGCGGAGCGGCCCGGCATGGCCACCGGCGTCGGACGCTCCGACGTCGGACGCTCCGGCGCCGGCTCGACACCCGCCGGCCGCGCGATCGACGCTGGCGCCGGATCGACGGGCGGTGGCACCGCCGCGGTGGGCCGGCACCCGATCACGACCGACAGCACCAGTACCGCACCGAGCCACGCACTGTTTTGATGACGCATTACGCCAGCTCCTTGAGCATCGCGTCGAGCACCGCACCGGCGCGCGTCGCCGCCTCGGCGATGCGCGCCTCGGACTGGATAAACGAAATCCGGAAGAACCCTTCCCCACCGGCACCGAAGCCCGAGCCAGGCAGCACGATCACGCCGGCCTCCTCGCGCAGTCGATCGGCTAATGCCGCACTGGCGATCCCTTCGGGCAGCGGCATCCAGAGATACATCGTGGCACGCGGGACATCAGCGGCGAATCCATTGGCGCGGAACGCCGCCACGGCAGCATCACGACGCGCCTGAAACACCGCCACATTTTGCGGCACGAACTCCGCCCAGCTCTCGATTGCTGCGACGCCAGCCGCCTGTATACCCATGTACTGCCCCGTATCGGTAAACGCTTTCACCTTTGCGAGCGCCGTCGAAATCTCCGGCTTCGCCACCGCCCAGCCGCATCGCCAGCCAGTCATGTTATACGTCTTCGACAGCGAGTGAAATTCAATCGCCACATCACGCGCACCGTCGATTTCGAAGATGCTGGGCGGCACGTAGCCGTCGAAGCCCATCTCCGAGTACGCGTTGTCATACACCAGCAGGATATCGCGTTCCCTACATACCTCCACCACCCGCTTGAGATAATCGCGCGGGGCGATGGCGGCGGTCGGATTGTTGGGATAGTTGAGGTACAGGATCCGCGCGCGCGACAGCACGTCCGCCGGGATCTCATCGAGGTCCACCAGAAAGTTCGTGCGCGGCCGCAGCGCATAGACGTGCGGCGTGGCATCACTGAGCAGCGTGCCGCCGAGATAGGCCTGGTAGGCCGGGTCCGGGATGATGGCCACATCCCCGGGACCGGCGAAGGCGAAGGCGATGTGCGCCAACCCTTCCTTGCTCCCGAGCAACGGTACGATTTCGGTGATGGGATCGACGCGCTGTCCAAACCGCGTGTCCATCCATGCCGCGACCGCCTCGCGGTAGCGCACGAGTCCCAGACCGAAGCCGTACCGCTGCATGGCCGGCACTTCCGCTGCCCGCTGCAACGCCGACACCGCGGCGGCGGGCGGCGCGAGATCGGCGTCGCCCGCGCCGAGATCGATGACATCAACGCCGGCTTCGAGCAGTGCCTTCTTCCGCGCCGGAATGTGCGCGAGCGGATAGGCAGGAAAGGACGAAAACCGATGGGACAGGCGCGGCATACCGATGTGTCGAAAGGTCAAAACGGAATTACGACGTGGGCGGATTGTACTGCGCATGCTGCGCGTCAATCCAGCTCTTGTGATACGCCGGATCTTCGATCGCCATCGCCAGCTTGGCGACCTTGAGCGGTTTGAAGCTGTCCATCATCACCGCAAGTTCGTTGGTGTACTTGGCGCCGATCGACGCCTCGGTACGTCCGGGATGCGGCCCGTGCGCCAATCCATCCGGATGATGCGTGATCGAGCCGTATTCGATGCCCTTCCGGCTCATGAACTCGCTCGACGCGTAGAACAGCACTTCGTCGGAATCGACGTTGCTGTGGTTGTACGGCGCCGGAATGGCTTCGGGATCGAAGTCGTACGGTCGCGGGCAGAACGAGCAGATCACAAACCCGTCTCCCTGGAACGTCTGGTGCACCGGGGGCGGCTGATGAATGCGCCCGACGATCGGCTCGAAGTCGTGAATATTGAAGATCCACGGATAGAAATAGCCGTCCCAACCCACGACGTCGAACGGATGGTGATCGAGGACGAGTTCGTTCAGCGCATCGTACTGCTTCACGAGAATCGGGAAGTCACCCATCTCGCTGTGCGGGGCAAGCTGCATGGGTCGACGAATGTCGCGCTCGCAGAACGGCGCGCCCTCCAGCATCTGTCCGAAGTTGTTGCGATAGCGCGACGGCACGCGGATATGTCCGCGACTCTCCATGACCAGCAACTTCGTGGAACCGGCACCAACATCATGACGCCAGCGATGCGTAATGTTGCGATGAATCACCACGTAGTCGCCGGACTTGTACGGCAACTCGCCAAAGACCGATTCCAGCACGCCCGACCCCTCGACCACGTAGACGACTTCATCCGCCTGTGAGTTGCGGTAGAAATGCGTGTCGTTGGTGTCGGGCTCGACATACAGCATCACGATGTCGCTGTTAAAGAGCAGCGGAAGTCGATCGAGCGTAGCCGATCCGCCGGTCGCGGTGCGCGACGTAAGGAAGTGGCGATGACGCAGCGACGTGTCGAGATCGGCTTCGAGCACGACGTCGCGGACTTTGCGCGCCGACTTGTACGTGGTGGGCGGATGCGTGTGATACAGCAGCGACGAGGTTCCGACGAACCCCTCGTGCCCCATCAACTCCTCGGCGTACAGTCCGCCATCGGGACGTCGAAAGACGATGTGTCGCTTGCGCGGCACGGAGCCCAGCTGGTGGTAGAATGGCATCTGATCCTCAGAGGTTGCCGCGCAGTTCCTGCTCGCGCTCGATGGCTTCGAACAACGCCTTGAAGTTGCCTTTCCCGAAGCTCTTGGCGCCCTTTCGCTGAATAATTTCGTAGAACAGCGTGGGGCGATCTTCGACCGGCTTCGTAAAGATCTGCAGCAGATAGCCATCGGGATCGCGATCCACCAGGATACCCAACGCCGCGAGCGCGTGGATATCCTCGTCGATCTGACCGACCCGCTCCTGCAACTCGGCATAGTACGACGTGGGTACCGAGAGAAACTCGACGCCGCGATCGCGCAGCGCCGTGACCGTAGCCAGAATGTCGTCGGTGGCGAGGGCCAGATGCTGCGCGCCCGGACCGCCGTAGAAATCGAGATACTCCTCGATCTGCGACTTCTTCTTGCCCGACGCCGGCTCGTTGATCGGGAATTTGATCTTATCGTCGCCGTTGGCCA
>JBBQAK010000297.1:0-5016 GCA_038316215.1 Gemmatimonadales bacterium
GCAGAGCGGGTCCACGGCGATGCTCAAGAAGATGCTGCGCCGCTACTCGCGCGAGGAGTATCTCGCCTGCGTGGAGCGCATGCGGGCGGCGATTCCCGGACTGGCACTGACCACCGACATTATCGTGGGCTTCCCCAGTGAGACCGACGAGGAGTTCGCCGATACGCTCTCGCTCTGTCAGGACGTACGCTTCGACGACGCCTTCATGTTCAAGTTTTCGCCGCGTGAAGGCACACCGGCCACGCGGATGCCGGCCGAGTGGACGATCCCCAACGAGATCGTGGCGACGCGTTTCGAACTGCTGTTGAAGACGGTGCGTGGAATCTCGCGGGAGAACAACATGCGCCGCCTCGGCGATACGGTTGAAGTGCTGATCGAAAAGGTGGCGCGCGACGGCGAACTGCTGCAGGCACGCTCGCGTGACTTCAAAACCATCATCGTGCCGGCCGATGCGGGAACGATCGGTGACTATGTCACGGTGAAGTTGACTGGTACCACCGGCGCCACGTTCCTTGGCACGCCCGTCGTCGAGCAAACCGAGCGCAAGCCGCTGCCGATGATGGCCGGATAGCGACACGGCGTGAGTGCGTCGCAGGCGTTCCTTCGGGCACGCCCGCAGCGTTTTGATGCGGCATCACCTCCGGTCGTTCGACACCGTGCGTGATGCCGCTTCTCATTCATGGCGTCGGCTGGTGGCTGGCCGGCCTGTTCGTCGGTGCCCTATTCGGCGATTCGGCGGCGCGATCCGTGTGGATCACGCGGCTACCGGCGGCGCCCGCGTGGGTGATCGTGCTCGTACCGACGATGCTGGCACTCGGTGCGCTCGGCGTGCGCCGCCGGCTTGGCTCGCGGTCCGTGAGCGTCGCGGCATTCGGCAGCATCGCACTCGCCGGCGTGTTGGCAAGTGCCGCCGCCGCAGAGAGTGCGCGGCTCTGTCGCGCCGCGGCGGTGGAACGCTTCACTCTGGGGGCGCGAATGTTGTTGGTGTTCGATGGCGCGCTGCCGGAGCGTGCTGGCGCCGCGCGTTTCCCGCCCCGACGAGCGCCGAACGCCCCCGCCACGCGCGGACGCGGTGAAGTGCGCTTCGCATACGGTGCCCGGCAGTGCGCCGTCGCCGCCGTGGTGCGACTACCGTCCGGAACGTCGCGTGTGCTCCAGGCCGGTGACATGGCCGACGTGCAGGGCCGTGCGATGGCGACGGATCGTGGCGTGCGCCTTGGGGTCGATTCCGTGTTCGCCCCCACCGGGCGCGACTGGTTGCGCACCGCGCGCGGACGGGCCGGCGCCACGATTGATCATCTGTTCGGTGAGCGCGCACCGCTGGTGCGGGCGCTGGTGATCGCCGACCAGGACGGCATAGCCACCTCGGTGCGTGATCGTTTCGCCGATGCGGGACTCGTGCACATGCTGTCGGTCTCGGGCATGCACGTCGCGATCATCGCCTCGGCGCTCCTCACCATCACGGCGGCCATGCGCCTCCCGGCCACCGTCGGAGCGGCGTCGTCCCTCGTGCTGGTCCTCGCATATGTCGCCATGCTCGGAGCGCCGGCGCCGGCGGTGCGCAGTGCGGTCATGCTGCTCACCGTGATGCTCTCCGCGGCGCGGCAGCGTCCACTCCATGAATGGACCGCACTGGCACTCGGCGCCGCGATTCCCACCGTACAACCGCTGGTCGTGCTCGATCTCGGCTGGCAACTGAGCGTGAGTGGTATGGCCGCGCTGGTGGCCGCACGGGCGATCCTGCGACGCTGGCAGCCCTACGCCCTGTCGCTGCCGGTTTCGTCGCCTGTTGGCCTCTCAGGGGCGTGGCGTGGAGCCCTGCGCCACACGCAGCGCTGGCTCGTCACGCGGCGCGGCGTGTCTCGCTGGCTGGTGCGCGAAACGATCACCGGTGTCGTGGCCACGGTGGTCACGGCGCCGCTGATCGCCTGGACCTTCGGACGCGTGAGCATGCTCGCGCCGGCTACGAACATTCTTGCGGGTCCGCTCGTGGCCTTTCTGCAGCCCGCACTCTTTCTTGCGCTGTTGGCCAGCCCATTTGACCCGCTGGCGCAGGTGATTGCCGACGCCAGTCGGTTGCCGATCGCCCTGCTCGATCGGATCGCCGCCACGGCGGCCGCGATGCCGTTCGCTGTGTTTCACGTGGCGCCCACGCTGCCGACGGCCATTGGGGCAGGGCTCGCCTCGGTGGCTGTGGTTCGGGCCACGGCGTCGCGCCGGGCCGGTCCATGGTTGCGGCTCGGGGCGGTCGCGCTGGTCACGGCGGTATGGCTGCCGAGTCTCAGCGTCGGGCCGGGCGTGCTCGAGCTGCATATGATCGATGTAGGGCAGGGCGACGCGTTTGCGCTCCGAACGCCACGGGGCCGGTGGGTCCTGATCGATGCCGGACCGTCATGGGATGGCGGTGATGCCGGTCGTCGCGCCGTGATCCCGTATGTGCAGCGTCGCGGGGGCGCGGTGGCGCTGATGGTGCTCTCGCATGCGCATGAGGATCACGTGGGCGGTGCGGCCAGCGTGATCACCGCGCTCGTGCCCCGGCAATGGTGGGAGCCCGCCTTTGTCACGACGAGCACGGGGTACCGAAAAGCGCTGGTGGCGCTGCGCACGAGCGGCCAGCCGTGGCGCCGCGTCCACCCCGGGCAACACTGGCAGCTCGATGGCGTTTCCCTCGATGTGCTGGCTCCCGATTCCACCTGGACCGCCGCCCAACACGACGCCAATGAGACCTCCGTCGTGCTTCGTGTCTCGTACGGACGCCGGCGATTCCTGTTCATGGGCGATGCCGAGCACCAGGAAGAGGCCTGGCTGCTCGAGCGCCTCCCAGCAGAGGCGCTGCAGGCCGACGTGCTCAAGCTCGGCCACCACGGCAGTCGCACGAGTTCCGGGGCGGACTTCGTCCGTGCCGTGGCACCGCTGGTGGGGTTGGTGTCCGTCGGGGCCGGCAACAGTTACCGACACCCCTCTCCCGAGGTGCTGGAGCGGTTTGCCGCCCTCCACGTGCCGCTCCTGCGCACGGATCTTGAAGGCGCGGTCGTGATCTCCACCAATGGGCAGTGGCTCGACGCGACCGCCCACGGAGACCGCTGGCGCATCCCCGACCGCGTCGTGAACCGCTCAGCCGTACCGCCCCGGTAGCGTTTGTCGGCATCCAAGCGCCGCGCGGCTCTTGCCTGAGCTTGCCCACGTAGGCCACTTTCTACAGGTCGCGACGAGCGCTCGTCGTTCGTCGCCATTGCATCAACTGTCTTCATGCGCATCTCGCGTCGATCCTCCCCGGATCGGGTCGAACCTCTGCTGCTGCGCTCCTGCTCGCCCGTCTCCCCCCAGGAGTAGAACCGTGGTCAGGCATACTGCGACGTCCGTCGTCACGATCGAACGCTTCATCATCGAACAGGAGCGCATGTTCCCCGATGCCACCGGCGAATTGTCGGGCATCCTCTACGACATGGCGCTCGCCGGCAAGATGATCGCGAACAAGGTGCGAAGCGCCGGCCTCGCGGACATTCTTGGCGCGACCAGCGATGTGAACGTCCAGGGCGAGGTCCAGCAAAAGCTCGACGTGATATCGAATGAGATCATCGTCAAGGCCTTCGATCACGGCGGCCGGTTGTGTGCGATGGCGTCCGAAGAGGAGCCGGACATCATCCATATTCCCGAAGGCTTCCGCTCCGGTAAGTATGTGCTGCTGTTCGATCCGCTCGATGGTTCGTCCAACATCGACGTGAATGTGCCTGTCGGCACGATCTTCTCGGTGTATCAGAAGATCACCCGTGGCGCGCGTGGCGACATGGAGGACATGCTGCAGCCGGGCCGCCGCCAGGTGGCCGCGGGCTACGTGATCTACGGCTCGAGCACGATGCTGGTGTACACCACGGGTCAGGGCGCGCATGGCTTTACGCTCGATCCGTCCATCGGTGAATTCCTGCTGTCGCATCCGAATATCAAAATCCCGACGCGGGCGCGGTATCTGTCGGTGAACGACGCGTACGAACAGGATTGGCCCGAGCCTACGCGCGCGCTGATGCGTCGCTATCGGGGGATGGATGGGCAGCGCGCGCCGCTGAACGTGCGCTACGTGGGATCGCTCGTGGCCGACTTCCATCGCAACCTCCTCGGCGGCGGCGTGTTCTGCTATCCTGCCAACGAAAAGGCGCCGAAGGGTAAGCTCCGTCTGTTGTACGAGGCGAATCCGCTGGCGTTCATCGCTGAGCAGGCGGGGGGCTTGGCCACCAATGGCCACGGCCGTATTCTCGACGTGCAGCCCGTCGAATTGCACGAGCGGACGCCACTCTACATTGGGAGCAAGGCCGAGGTGGCAACCGTGGCCGAGGTCCCGCTGCCGCAGTACGTCGCCCCGGGAATTTCGGAGCGGCGCGGAACGCGAACGGCGGCACCGACTCCGACAGTCGCGTCCTGATCGCTACATTGGAGGGATGAGCGAGCGACTCTCCCCCTCCGGCATTCCGATCCCCGGCGTCGTCCGTCCGGACGACGCCCACGTTGACTACGCGCGTGACCTGGCCGACCCCGGTCAGTTTCCGTTCACGCGCGGCGTGCAGCCCACCATGTACCGCGGTCGTCTGTGGACGATGCGCCAGTACGCGGGCTTCGGCACGGCGCGTTCCACCAACGAGCGATTCCGCTTGTTGCTGGAAGCGGGGCAGACCGGCCTCTCGGTGGCCTTCGACCTGCCCACACAATTGGGCATCGACTCCGACTCGCCACGTGCCAGCGGGGAAGTGGGTCGCGTGGGCGTCGCCATCGACACCGTCGACGACATGCACGTGCTGCTCGACGGCATTCCACTCGACAAAGTGTCGTCGTCGATGACGATCAACTCGACCGCCTCGACGTTGCTCGCGATGTACATCGTGGTAGCCGAAGAGCGTGGCATCGCACGCACGGCCCTGTCGGGCACCGTGCAGAACGACATCCTCAAGGAATACATCGCGCGCGGCACGTACATCTATCCGCCCGATCCGTCGCTCGCACTCACGGCCGAGATGTTCCGCTTCT
>JBBQAK010000308.1:0-4861 GCA_038316215.1 Gemmatimonadales bacterium
GCAGAGCCGCGCGATCCGCGCGTACGTGCAGCGTGAGCTCGCGTCGCGCGCAACGCGAGGCGCGTTGGTTATTGCCGGCGACTTCAACGCCGTCGGGTCGTACGAATCGGTGCACACCTTGCAGCAGGGCCTCGATGTCGACGGGTCCGACCTCACGCTCAGTGACTCGCGGCGACTCGGTGATCGCACGCTCGTCAGCTGGACCGATCCGAAGGCAGCGCAGTTCCTTCCCGGCCGTCTCGACCTCACGCTCTACGCCGACGCCGTATTCGAGCGCACGGGCGGTTTCGCGTTCACAAGTAGGGACCTCGCACCCGCGTTCGCGGCGGCGCTCGGCCTCGCGCCCGAGACCTCAGCGCGCACGTCGGATCACCTGATCGTGGTGACCGACCTGCGGCGCAAGCGATAGACCACCCGCCAAGACCCCGCTTCCACCTCCCGTAACCCGTTATCTTTCACCAGGTACGGGACGCGCCCGTGCGGAACCACAATGATCGGACGAGGCGGGTATGTCGCGGGCGTTTCTGAGAGATGATGCGGAAGGCGAGATGCCGCGCCGCAATTACCACCTGCCCGAACGCAGCGATCCAGGCTACGATCGCGCGTGCGCGCGTGCGCTGCTCGAAGCAGCCCGCGTGAACGAAACGCAGTTAGCCGAGCGCGCCACCGGATACTATTGGGGTGAACCGCTACTCAAGCCGTTCGTGGAAGAACTGCGCGTGGAAGCCGAGCTGCAGGGTGATGACCGGCTTGAACAACTCGCCCGACGCTTTCTGGCGTAGCATCGACGATCACCGCGCGAAGCGCCGGAGCCAGGCAACGGTCTCGGTCATCGCCTCCGCCCACTGCGCGGCGGTGGTGAGGTGACCTGATCCACGAAGTTCATGATGATGACGAGGCGTCGCATCATCCGTTTGTGAGGCAAGGGCATCGTGCAGTCGGCGCACCGCCGCCGGTGGCACACTCACATCGTGTTCAGCCGTAATACTGAGCAGCGCCACGTCGCGAAACGCGAACAGCGATCGATGTGCGCTCGTTTCCCCTGGCCACTCCGGTGAGCCAAGCAGCGCCACGACGCTGCGCAGTGGCGCTCCGCCAGCGATGGCACGATAGGCGAGAAAGGCGCCCATCGAGATGCCGACCATCGATACGCGAGTGCGATCGACGTGAAAGTCGGCCACCAGCGCATCGATCAGCGCCGGCAATTCACGGACAGTGTCTGCGACAACATCCAGCATGACCGGCAGCGCCCCGTGCTCGGACCGGCGCAACCGATCATCGAGCTGCGGACCGCGTCGCGCACCGTGATCGACCGCATCCACCCCGACGGCGAGAAAGCCCAGCGCGGCACACTGCTCCAACTCGGCCGCGTGAGCCAGTGCATCCGCGCGAAAGCCGTGCATCCACAGGACGACGGGCCGTAACGCCGACGTGGCAACAGGCGGCGTCGCGATCAGCACCGGCACGCCGGCGAGCACATGGACTTGCGCGGTCACGGCGCCAGCGGCGGCACCAGCGGCGTCACGTTTGAGGTGATATACGTGACTTCATCATCGATCGCATCGCGCACGGGGTCGAGACTCAGCGTCGTCGGATATCCCATCGTCGCATCGAACGCCATCGACTTGACGACGCCGTCCCGTGTGAGCCCCTCGCGCGCCTGCGTAAACAACTGATCGACCGTGCGGAAGATGGTCAGCAGGGTCACCGACATCGATTCACCGGTCGTGAGATTCACGGCGCGCGTGACCGTACCCGAAGTGACCGTGACCTGAAACGGCGTAGCGCCGGTGATGCAGAAGCACACGACGCGCTGCTGCATCGTGTAGCTGTTCGACGCTGGGCGCGTGGATTCCCACCGCCGCTGCGCCGCCGTGAGTCGCGCCTCCTCGGGGCCGGTCGGGTCACTACACCCCCCGACCAGCAACACCATCCCGAGGAGCGCGGCGACCAACCGCATTACGCCTTCGCGGCCTTCGCGGCGTCGAGCTGTGCTTGCATGCGCTTGCGGAAGCGCTCGGCAATGAGACGGCCCATCTCCGTTTCCTTCGCCACCCACTCGGCATTTCGGAAAGCGATTGGGTTCACCTGCGCGCGATACTCCGCGAGCCACGGCTCGATACGCGAGAAGATGAGGAGTCCCTCGCCATTGCTCTCGAGCATGAAGTCGGCATGCATCACGCCGTGACGCGCCATCGCGTACGTCATCTCCCAGTACGACGTGCACTGACGGAACGCCGCGTTGAGCGGATGATCGCCCTTCGTTACTGCGATCACATCGTCCAAGCTGGTTGGCAGGAACTTGGAAATGACCATCGTGCGCGATTCGCGCATGACATCTTCGCGACGAAGCTCGTACAGCTTGAGTACGAGTTCCGCATCATGATGGTCAGGATATTCTTTGAGAGTCACGGTGTGCTCGGCATACGGGGAGGTTCAGCCAGGGCGGGAGATCGGCGCGCGGCGGGACACGTGGCCTGCCCACGTTAGCGCCACGAGATTCATCGGCGCAACGTGCAGGGTACGTGAGCGACACGTTTCAGTGCGCGGCGCCCGAGCTCGCTCCTGCGACGACGGGCATCACATGCGGTTCCCACTGCTGCAACGTCACGCGCAATCGCCACGCCGCGTTGTCCGCGGCAGGCGACTCCGGATCGAGGGTGGCCGTGGTGACCACGAAACCCGGTAGCGAGGCCATCTTGCCACTGGGCAGTCGCTTGTGCCACGAGCCGTCGTGCAACGGCACATCGTCGGTGAACCGGCCATCAGAGGCGCGTCCGTACACGCGCATCGGATCGAGTCGCAAACTGGTCCCGTTTGCGCGACGATCGACGGTGATCGCCGTCAGCCAGGAGCGTCCAGCATACTCCATGACAACGCCCAGCTGCACCTGCCGTGTGGTTTCACGCGAGGCCATCAGTCGCGCCACGAAGTTCGTCGCGACCTGGCGACGCAGCGACGCTAAGACCACCGGCAGCGTGCGCTGCACGGTGCCATCGTCGCCGGTCACCACGTCCTCGCCAGCCGTTGGGGACTGCCAGTCGGCCGCCGTCCCAAGAATCACGCGGAGCGGCACGCCGACGGCGAGCGACTTATCGGGGTGAAGGACGGTGATCTGCACATCAAGGCTCACCGGTCGTGTAATCGGAATCTGGGTCACGATGAAAGCTACTCGAGCGAACCCTCCCCGTGGGGCTTGGACCGGCACAGACTCAGTCTCTTGCTCTGCCAATTCCGTCTCGGGGCACCGTCGCAACAGCCGGAACACGGAGACCACGGATTCTGTGGACCCAACACCGATAAGCAAAAAGCGCTGTTCATCGTATCAGTGTTCATTCCGCATGATCCGTGGGCTCCGTGTTCCGGCTGTTGCTGTTGCCGTTGCTCTGTGCGCGTCCTCGCCTGCGAGTCAATCCATCGGCAACGACGTTGCGACGGCCGTCACACGCGATAGCTTTTGGGAGCTCGCTCCTCCTCTCAGCCCCGCTCCATGATTCGAATCGCCACGCGGTTGCTGTCGATGGCCGCGCTGCTCACGGTGACGTGGAGCTGCGCGGAGCCCCCAGCGGCCACCTCGGGAGCGACCTCGGTGGTGGTGCCGCCGCTCCGCTGGGGCGGCGACGCCGAGGGTGGCGCCCCCTTTGTGGAGGCGGACCCGGCCGACCCGACCCGTTTGCGCGGCTTCGACGTCGAGATCGCGTCGATGATCGCGCAAGACCTTGGCCGCAAGCCGAAGTTCGTTCAGGTCGCCTGGGCATCGATTGAGCAATCCGTGGTCCGTGGTGACTTCACGATCGGCATGTCCGGCCTCGAAGATCGCCCCGCCCTACATGAACGGTTCGCCGTATCGCTGCCGTACTACGAGTTTCGCGAGGTACTCGCCGTGCGAGCTGCCGACACCGCCGAAGTCCGCACACTGGCGGACCTGCGCGGTCGGCGTGTTGCGACGCTGAGTGCCACCATGGCGTGGGAGATGGTGCTCGCGGCCAAGACGGCGCACGGCGTGCTGCCGGTGTCGTACGACGACGACGTGCACCCCTACAGCGATCTCGTGAGCGGACGCGTTGATGCCGTGCTGCTGGACCACGTACTGGCCGAACGTTCGCTGCGTCGTATCGGTGGTTTCGTGATTCAGCCGGCGCCCTTGGCCCGCGGTCATTATGTGGCCGTACTGGCGGCCGGCGACAGCGCGCTGCGTGACTCCGTAAACAGCACGCTGCGCGCGCGCATGCGCGATGGCTCCCTCGAGCGCGTGTTCCGATCATGGAACGTATGGGATGCGCAGCAGGCCGAGTTTCAGCAACAGGTGCTCCGCGACTCCATGCCGCGCCGTGACGCGGCGTCGGCTGCAGCTGCGGTCTCCTCGCCACGTGCGCCTCTCTCGATCGCGACGTATCTCCCGGCCCTGCTGCGCGCCGCCGTGGTCACGTTGGTGCTGTCGGTGCTCGCGATGGCGCTCGCCATCGCGATCGGTATCGGCGTCGCCGCCGGACGCGTGTACGGATCACGTCCCATCCGCATTTTGCTCACCGCGTACGTGGAGCTGATCCGCGGCACGCCGGTGCTACTGCAGCTCTTCGTGCTCTATTACGGGTTGTCGGACATTGTGCGACTCCCCGCGTTCGCGGCGGCCGTGCTCGGCCTTGGCCTAAACTACGCCGCCTACGAGTCCGAGATCTATCGCGCGGCGCTCGAGGCTATTCCCACTCTGCAGCTCGAAGCGGCACGCACACTTGGCCTCTCCGAGTTCCAGATCCTGCGTCTCGTGCGCGGACCGCAGGCGCTTCGACTGGCCTTGGCACCCATGACAAACGACTTTGTCGCTCTGCTCAAGGACTCGTCGCTCGTGTCGGTGATCACC
>JBBQAK010000224.1:0-6601 GCA_038316215.1 Gemmatimonadales bacterium
CACGATTCGATCGCGGCTGTTCCGTGCTCGGCGACTGCTGCAGGAACAGCTGTTCGAGTATGCCCGTGATCTTGGAGTCATCAGCGCCGCGAACGTCATGAGCACAACACGCATATCGGTGTCCACCACGTCAACCCGCCCCGATCAATGACCACCACCACAACGGGAGTCGAACGCGAGCCGATTGATTGCCGCACCGCGGTGCAGCGATTATGGGACTTTCTCGACGAAGAACTTGACGTCATACGTATGGCCGAGGTGACGGCGCACGTTGAGCAGTGCGCGGCCTGTGGGGAGCATGTTCAGTTCGCGCGCACGTTCCTCAGTGCAGTGTCAGCCAGTCGCGCCGAGGTGCCGGATGCGACGGCGCTGCGGTCGCGTGTGGTGGAGGCGCTCCAGCGCGAAGGATTTTCTTCGACGTAGCGTGTGACCGAACGTGCGCGGGGTGACTACCGGCCACCGCGGGGAATCCGCGGTGGCCCCGAGCCTGGTGGTCCGCTTGGCGGCGCGATGGCGCGGGCGGCGCCGCGGCCGAACGCCAGGCGTCCAACCTTTCGCATCACCAGCACCAGCATCAGCACCACCGCGAGCAAGGCGATCAGCGGCAGAAAGATCGCGAGCACGCTCGTGACCACGGCGCTGATCAATTCCATCGTGGACACCACCGGATTGCCCATGCCACCGGTGAGCGTCGTCGACTTGAAGCGCGTGAGCACCGACGCGCCCTGCGTGATGCCGGCGGCACCACCGGCGATCAGCACCACGCTCCACTTCACGAGTGGCGGCAAGTCCACCACCACCGACGCCGCCGCGATCATGCCGGCGACCAGCGCGGTCGGTGTTGCGATCACGTCGAGCAGCTGATCGATCCACGGCACGGCATAGGCGCCGATCTCCAGCAGCGTGGCGATGGCCAGTGCCGCGATCGCCGGCGTGGTGGCCAGCCACACGAAGCCGGGGGAGAGCTCCAGCACGCCGGCCTTGGCGGCGATCGCCGCCGCCAGCAACGGCACAAAGACCCGAAAGCCCGCGGCGGCCGCGAGACCGAGTCCGATGGCCACACCCAGCAGGGCATCACTCGTGAGGATCGCATCCGGTCGCATACACGAGAGATACCACCGCGCCGTTCCGCCCGCGACGCCCGCACACTACTCTGGTGCGATGCGGTTTCTTGGCTGGCTCTTCCTGGCGACGCTGTCACTGGTGCTTGTGGTGCAGCTGCGGTTGATCGACGGCGCGCTCACGTCGCCCGACACCCCATGGGGGATCGTCGGCTTCGAGCTGGCGTTCACGCAGGTGCGCGCCGCCGAGATGCTGAGCGTCTGGCGCAGCATGGGCGTCACCGAAAGCGCGCTCGTCAGTCTTGGTGTAGACGTGGCGTTCCTGCTGGTCTATCCGTTCATGCTCCGCAGCCTCGTGCAGCTGCTACGGCGCGATGACGGGTCGGACGTTCAGCGTATCGGGGCGTGGCTGGCCTCAGCCGTGCTGGTGTGCGTTCCGCTTGATGCGCTCGAGAATGCGTTGCTCTGGCGCATGCTGGTGGCAGGGGCGTCGACACCGCTGGCGCTGATCGCCGGGGCGGCGGCGACAATCAAGTTTCTGCTGGTCTTCCTCACCGTCGCTTGGTGCGCCGGTGCTCTCTTCAGGCGTCTCTTTCCCCGCCCCGCGCATGGCTAACGGACCCGGTCCCGCCGGCATCGCCGCACGGTTGCTCGTCGCACTCGTGCTGGTGTTCGCCACGTACAACCCCGAGGGATACTCGTTCTATCACTGGGCTATCGCGCCACTATTAGGACATACTACCAGCACTGGACCAGCATCGATCAAGTTCTTAGCCGGAATCCTTTTGTTAGGCGGATGGGGAGTTTTTCTCAACGCCACCCGCCGTTCGATCGGAATGGGGGGAGCAGCGCTCGTCATCGCGATCTCCGGCGCCCTCGTGTGGATCCTGCTCGACTTCGGCATCGTGAGCGCGCGATCGGCCCGCGGGATTTCGTACGTCGTGCTCATCTGTTTGTCCGTGTTGTTGGCGGTCGGAATGAGCTGGTCGCACCTGTCGAAGGCGATGAGTGGACAGGTTGATATGGACCAGACGGACTGAGGGCTTGGGGCTCGGCTATGAGCTGTTGGCTTGGGGTATTGGGTTCTGGGTAGTGGGTGGTGGGTTCGGGAGGTGCGGGGAACCCACTACCCATCACCCACCACCTCAAACTTCAAGCCGAGAGCCCACAGCCTTTTTGGGCTGCGTGTCGAAAACGGGAACAGCCCTCCTCTCCCTCTCCGTTGCATCGGAATGTCCACGACTCTCGCCTTCGTCGCCCCGTGGGAATGTTCGCGCGCCGTCGCCAACATTCCGCGCGCCCCGCGCGAGGATGTCGTCGTCCTCCTGCTGGAATCGGTCGCAAAGGGCTCCTCGCTCCCGTGGCACCGTCAGAAGCTGGTCTTGCTGCTCTCGTCTATGCAGCACTTCGCCGCCTTGCTCGAGGGCGCCGGATACCGGGTCGCGTACCGCACCGCGCCCAGCTACGCCGAAGGGATCGCGGCCGCCGCGGCTGAGTTCAATGCCGCAAAAGTCGTGGCGACCGAAGGACGCGAGCAGGATATGGTCGATGAACTCGACCGCGCCCGCACCCTGCTCGACGCCGAGGCCCGCTCACTGACCCTGCAGGAGGACCGCGGCTTTCTCGCCACTCGCGAAGAGTTCGCGACCTGGGCGCGGGGGCGGAAAGAGCACCGGATGGAGTTCTTCTACCGAGACATGCGCCGTAAACACGGCGTCCTCATGGAAGCCGACGGCACGCCGTCTGGCGGCCAGTGGAATTTCGACGCTGACAACCGGAAGCCGTGGCCCAAAGGTCGGCCCTCACCCGACGTGTGGCGGGTGGAGCCCGACGCCACCACGCGCACCCAGATGGAGCGCGTGCGCACGTGGCGGAATCGCTGGGGCAGCGTGGACCGGTTCGCCCTCCCCGTCACCCGCGCCGACGCGAAAACGTGGCTCGATCGGTTCATTACCGAACGACTCCCCGAGTTCGGCCCGTACGAAGACGCGTTGGTGCATGGTGCGCCCGACCTGCTGCACTCCACGCTCTCGTCGCTCATCAACGTGGGGCTGCTGCATCCGCTCGAATGCGTGCGCAAAGCCGAAGCCGCGTGGCGTGCAGGCCTCGTCCCTATCGCCTCCGCCGAAGGCTTCATCCGGCAGATCCTCGGGTGGCGCGAGTATATCCGCGGCATGTACTGGCACCTCATGCCCGGACTCCGCACCGCCAATGCGCTCAACGCCACGCGGGAGTTGCCGCGCTGGTTCTGGGCCCCCGATGGCGAAGCCTACGACGACTCGGCGCGCACTGGGGCGGCCTGCGAGATGCGCTGTCTCGCCGACACCATCCGGCAGGTGCGTGATCACGGACGCGTGCACCACATCGCCCGTCTCATGGTGCAGTGTAACATCGCCACGCTGCTCGGCGTCGAACCGGCCGCGCTCTCGCGCTGGTATTGGAGTGCCTTCACCGATGCCTACGAGTGGGTCGAACTCCCCAACGTGGTCGGCATGGGTACGTGGGGTGACGGCGGCGCGCTCGCCTCCAAACCGTACGTAGCGTCTGGCGCGTACATCAACCGTATGAGCAACTACTGCGGTGGCTGCCGATACGACGTGAAGCAGCGCACCGGTCCCGATGCCTGTCCGGTGAATGTGCTGTACTGGGACTTTCTGGCGTCGCATCAGGCGCGCTTCGGCACGCATCCGCGTATGCGCATGATGTTCGTGCACGTGAAGAACATTGCCGAACCGGAGCTGGTCCAGATTCGCGCACAGGCGGCCGCGTTCCGTGAGGGGCTCGACTACGACAGCGCATTCGCGCCGCCGGCCGTGGAGTCGTAGTACGCGCAGCGCGTTGCTGAACGGGCCTCGCGCACTCTAGTTTGCATGGGTGGACACGCCCGCCCCGCAGCGCACCCGCCTGCACGTTCGACCGCTGCAATCGACACCAACGCATCGCAAGCAGCTGCGCGCGTTGGTGCGCGAAGGATGCGAGAACCGGCCCGGCGTGTATCGCATGCTCGGGCCCACCGGGACCGTGATCTACGTGGGACAGTCTCGCGTGTTGCGCACGCGATTGCTGTCGTACTTCCGCGCCAAGGGACGCGACAAGGGCGCGCGCGTGCTGCGTCACGCCTTTCAGATCGAGGGGGAGTACACCAACACCGAGTTCGGCGCCTTGCTACGCGAGCTGCGGCTCATCAAGCAACATCGTCCGCACTTCAACTCGATGATGGTGCAGGATGAATGGCCGCGCGCGTACGTGGCGCTCACTGGCGGCAGTGTCCCGGGGCTGCGCGTGGTGGCGCGCTCCGACGATCCGGGGGCGATCGCGTTGTTCGGTCCGTTCCGTCGGGTGGCCCAACTCCGCGACGCCGTGCGTGCCTTGGCCGAAGGCACCGGCCTGCGCGACTGCGTGCACGATGATGTGGTGCGCATCACCGGCAGCGCGGCCAGTCGCGGGAGCACGCTCTGGTTCGACGACGATCCGTCGTCACAACCGCGTCGTGGCGCGAGCCGCACCCGCGCCCCAGGCTGTCTGCGCCACGATCTCGGGACCTGCGCCGGTCCGTGCATCGGTGCCGGTGCGGCGCGGCCGTATCGGGACGCCGCCGTGGCGGTGCGGGCTTTTCTCGACGGCCGGAGCGACGCACCGGTGCGCACGCTTGAGATGGCCATGCACCACGCGGCCGAACAGCTCGCCTTCGAACGCGCCGCCGTGATCCGCGATCGACTGGCGTTGGTGAGCTGGTTGCACGAGCGGGTGCAGCACTTCCACGCCAACGTGGATCGTCTCACCTTCCGCTATCACGCGGTCGGACCCGGCGAGCAGGAGTGGGTCTATCTGGTACGACGCGGCACGGTGCGCGCCGAGGTGCCCGCGCCGAAGACTCCCGAGGAGCGCACCGCTTTCCGTGAACTCGCCGCCAAGGTGTTCCAGGGACCCGACCCCTCTGGAGCCGACATCCCGACGCACGACCTCGACGAGTTTTACCTCGTAGCCAGTTGGTTCCGGCGCCGACCCAAAGAAAAGGCCCGTACCAGAGTGGCCATCCGGCGGACAAAGAAATCCCCGACCTGATTGGACGCCAGACTCAGCGAGAGACGCCGCCACGTACAAAAACACGACGTGCCCAGGTTTCCCTAGTCACGCCGCGTTGTCTACCGTTCGCTTGCTTCGGGTCCCGCCCCTGGGTGGGCGAAACGATGAGACTCGGGGAGAGTACGAGATGGCACCTTTCAGCACGATTAACGACCGCCGGCCGCCGTCGCCCTGGTTGTCCCGTTCCCCCCGGTTCTCATGCGCTTGCTTGTCGTTGAAGATGATCCCCGCCTCGCGCGGCTGATCGCCCGCGGTCTACGCGAGGAGGCGTACGCCGTAGACGTCTGTGAGAACGGGACCGACGCCATCATTCAGGCCGTCGTCAATACGTATGACGCGATCATCCTCGACGTGATGCTGCCCGGCATCGACGGCTTCGGTGTCGTGGCTACGCTGCGCGCCCGAAACGTGCGCACGCCGGTGCTGATGCTGACCTCTCGCGACGCCGTCGCCGATCGGATCGCCGGACTCGATCAAGGAGCCGACGACTATCTCACCAAGCCATTCGATTTCGGCGAACTGCTCGCGCGATTGCGGGCGCTGCTGCGGCGACCCGAAGCCTTGCAGGCCATGCACGTCCACGTCGGGGATTGTGAGATCGACCTGCAATCGCACGCCGTATCGCGCGCCGGTATCCCGATTGCGCTCACGGCCAAGGAATACGCGCTCCTCGAACTACTCGCGCGCCGCATCGGCACGGTCGTGTCGCGTGCCGACATCGTCGCGCACGTCTGGGATGACAATCACGATCCGTTCACCAACGCCGTCGAAGTCTACGTGAACCGTCTGCGCGGCAAGATCGATCGCGCACCGTGGCCGCCGCTTATTCACACCCGTCGCGGTGCCGGTTACCTGCTTTCCGACGTCGTTCCCACGTGAGCCGTAGCGCGAATGATACGCTGACCAGTGACACCACGACGGGCGTCATGCGTCTTTCCATTCGGATGCGCTTCACGCTCTGGAACGCCAGCGTGCTTGCCCTCGTACTCGGCGCATTCGCCTTGGCCGGTTGGGTCACGCTGACGACCACGCTGCAACAGCGCACCGACGCTGCGGTGCGCGAGTCGGCGCGTGTCGTCGCCGGTGCGATTCGCGCTGAACGCGCGGCCGCGCAAGCCCGCGGCGATGTCGAAGCGGTGCGTGGAGAAACCGAACAGGCCGTGCTGCGCGAACTGCGCGTGGGAGACCTCGAAGTGTTTATTGCCGACGAAGGCACACAACTGATGGCAGCCCATCAGCCCGGACCGTCGCGTACGACGGTCAACACCATCGATGAGGCCGTTCTCCTGCCCGATGAAGTGCGTACCCTGTTACGCGACATCGTGCAGTCGCGCGCGGCCGAGATCGCCGATGAGCGCGAGGTCGCCCTCGGTACGATTCGTCTGCGCGACGTGAACTGGCGCGCCGGGGTCACGCGGCTGGCGCCGATGGCACAGGATCCCGGCGAGCCACCG
>JBBQAK010000062.1:0-12934 GCA_038316215.1 Gemmatimonadales bacterium
GGGTGGCGGCGAACGGCGCCGGTGCGGAGGGTGCCGGTGACGACGGCATCGGCGCCGCCATGAAGCTCGGCGGCGTGACGATGCCCGGCGTCGAGGCCGGCGGCTGCACCATCGGTGGTGGCGCGCCGCCGATAGGCGACCACGCGGCGGGTGCGACGGGGGACGGCGGGAGCGTGCCCGGAAGCGGTGCGACGGTGGCCGGCGCCGCGAACATCAGCGTGAAGTCACCTGGCCCCGCTTTGGGCGGCGGCGGTGTCGGCATGGGCGGTGCTGGCGGGACGTAGGCCGGCGGCGCCTCAAGCTCAGCCTGCGGCTTATAGGCCGGAATACCGTCTTGTGTCGTGTTAAGTGATGGATACTGATCTAATGATGGCGTCTCTTGTGCCAACATTGGTGGTATTTCGTGCACCGGTGATGGGGCGGGCGCCGAGGCCACGGGAATGCTTGGTGCGCCGAACATCTGGGTGAACGCGCCGGGAGCGGCAGGCGCCGGGGCAGCGGCAGGCGCCGGGGCAGCGGCAGGCGCCGGGGCAGCGGGCGCCGGGGCAGCTTCGATTGGCGGTGGCGCGGCCGGCGCGGCGAATGCGACCGGAGCGGGCGCGTCGGGAATGCTGGGGGCGCCGAACATCTGGGTAAATGCGCCCGGTGCCGGGGCCACCGCGGGCGGGGCCACCGCGGGCGGGGCCACCACGGGCGGGGCCACCACGGGCGGGGCCACCACGGGCGCGGCCACTACGGGCGCGGCCACTACGGGCGCGGCGACCATCGGCTCGGCCTTGGGCGGAAGCTCGCCCGGCGGTACGCGGGCGGCCAGCCAGCCCGGGAACGACGTCAGCCCGGCCAGGAACTCGGTCACGATCGCGAAGCCCGACGGAAGGGTCGCCGTCTCGAGCACGCGGTTTTTCTCCGCGCTCGGCAGGCGGATGAGCATGGCCCGCAAGCGATCCACGTCCTCCGGGCCGGCGGCGTCGGCGAGGTGAACCATGACGACACGACCGGTCGCCAGCTCCTGCGCGTTGTGGCTGCGAATGCCATCGTCCACCGCCACGCACTTCAGGAGGCGGTAGCGGACATTGAAATCTTCGCTCATGGTCGGGAAGTGCCGGAAGAGTGCACGGGTGCGCCGGAACGACGCGACAACCGCACCGCTGATGTATTCTTCAATTGTTCACGCGCCCTCGGCCACGCGCAATGCACAACGCGGAATGCGGCTCGTTCGCTCGCGCTTTCCCGTACCTTGTGCTTGGGGTCGTTACGGCGCGTGCCTGCAGATCCACGACGCACCCCCCCGCCTGTGCATTTCCTGCCGATCGTTCTCTCGCCCGGACTGACACGATGCGCCTGATGCCATGCGACTGACCTCGCCGCCGTCCCGCCGTGTCGTCTGGGAAGATGGCATGCACCTCGCGCCGCAGCATTTTCAGGCGCAGCGTCGCTATCAAGAAGACCAGTCGACCCGTACCCTCGACCTGCTCTTCCCGTTCGCCTATGGTTTGTCGGCGGTCGCGCTGGATGTCGATGCCCTCCAGAACGGCACCCTTGCGCTGATCCATGCCCGCGGGGTGCTACCGGACGGTACCGTGTTTCATACGCCCGATGCCGATCCGTCGCCGCCGCCCGGCGCGCTCGCTGAACGATTCTCGCCCACGCGTGATGCGCATGTCGTGTTCCTCGCGCTGCCGCGCTGGCGCACCGATTCCGCGAACGTGGATCATCTCGACGGCGATGCCGAGGCGCGCGAACGCGTCGACCCGAACACCCCGCCGTTGCGCTTTCAGGCCGTCGAGGAGCTGGTGATCGACGAATCGACGGGAGCGGATCCGATGCGCGTGCGGTTTGCTGCCAGGAATCTGCGGCTGCTGCTCGACGACGAACTCACCGACGAATTCGTGTCGATGCCGATCGGTCGGATCCGTCGCGATGGACGCGGACAGTTTCAGGTGGATGGCGATTTCATTCCGCCGGTGCTGCAACTCTCCGCCTGCGCTGCGCTGCTTGAGCTCACGCGTCGCACGGTGAGCCTGCTCGAGGCGAAGGGCAGCGCCTTGTCAGCGACCGTGTCGAGTGCCCCGTCGGGCGCCGCGGGTGGGGCCGCCGCGTATGTGGGCAATGAACTCGCTACGCGCTGGCTGTTGCACGCCGTGCGATCGGCCGATGCCCCGCTGCGACATCTGCTGCTCACCCGACGCGCGCATCCGGAGCGATTGTTTCTCGAACTCTCACGTCTGGCGGGCGCGCTCTCGACCTTCGCGATGGGTGGACATCCGCGTGCGCTGCCGAGCTACGATCACGACCAGCTCACCGACGTGTTTGCGGCGCTCGAACTGCAGCTGCGCGCGCATCTCGACGTGGTGATCTCGGCCCGCGCGATCGTGGTGCCGCTGGCCGCGGCCTCGGATGTGCTGCATGTGGCTATGCTGTCCGATCCGCGCTGCTTCGAGCCAGGCACCCGTTGGTTCCTTGCCGTGCGGGCCGATGTGGGGCGCGCCGAACTGGTGGACCGCGTGCAACGGCTCACCAAGACATGCGCCAGCAAGTTCGTGCTCGAACTGGTTCGTCGTGCGTTCAACGGACTGCCCACGGAGCATATCCCGAGCCCGCCCGCGGGACTCGCGCCGAAGCCCGATCTGACGTATTTCGAGCTGACGCTGAGCGGTCCGTGTGCCATCTCGCTGACCGACAGTCGCGAGATCGGCGTGTACGTGCCTGATGCGCTGCCTGGCGCCTATGTAGAGGTGGCGATCCTGTTGCCGTCGTCGGCGTAACCCAATCGTTTCGAGGAACTTCCGTGTCTGCTTCGACCATGGTGGCGCCGGGTCGTCTGGCGAGTGTGCTGCAGGAATCGATCACCGCCGTGGTTCGCTTGCGGGCGGATCGTCAGCCGGTCACGGATGCGGCGGCGTTTCGCGCGCAAATCATTCAGTTGCTGACGCGCGCCGAGCAGGAGGCGCTGCAGGCGGGGTTTACCGCGGCCGACGCGCGATTGGCGATCTTTGCCGTCGTGGCGTTCCTCGATGAATCGGTGCTGAATACGCGTACCGCGGCGCTGGCCGATTGGGCGCGCCGTCCATTGCAGGACGAACTGTTCGGCGGCCACATGGGTGGCGAATGGTTCTTTCAGCATCTCGATCAGCTGTTGGCCCGACCCGATTCCCCGGAGCTCGGCGACCTGCTGGAAGTGCATCAACTCTGTCTGCTGCTCGGCTTTCGCGGCAAGTATGGTGCGGGCGACAACGGGCAGTTGCACGCGACCACGTCGCGCGTGGCTGAGCGGCTGGGTCGGCTGCGTGGTGCGCCGGGTGAATTGGCCCCGCATTGGCACCCGCCGGCCGACCGCGTCGATACCAAGGATCCCTGGCTCCGCCGGCTCTCCATCGCGGCGATCGCGAGCGTGGTGCTGCTTGCGGTGCTGTGGGGCACTTATGCGCTGACGCTTCGCAGTG
The DNA here is from genome assembly GCA_038316215.1 of Gemmatimonadales bacterium. GTDB lineage: Bacteria > Gemmatimonadota > Gemmatimonadetes > Gemmatimonadales > Gemmatimonadaceae > Gemmatimonas. The sequence continues at coordinate 3,444 of JBBQAK010000062.1, forward strand.
CCGCGAACGATCTTCGTGCGCTCGCGCCACTGGCGTCGACGGCCGCGACCACCACTCGATAACCCCGGATCCTCTCATGGCGTCTCGTAAGCCGTTCGTCCGGTGGGTCATCGCCGCCGCTGTGCTCTTGGTGTTCATTCTCGCGATCGTGCTCATCGAGCGCTCCGCCACGCTCGACGAGTTGTCGACGTGGGGACTTCGTGTGGGGCTGCTGCTGTTGGGGCTGATCCTCGCCGGTGCAATCCTCTGGTATCTGCGTCCACAGGACGCGGAACCGGTGCTCGATACCGGTGACGATGTACTGCTCACCATCGGTGCGGCGCGCGCGCGCTTGCCACGCGGGGCGTTCTTCAATCGTGCGATGGTACTCGTGCTCGGCCCTGAGGGCGGCGCGAAGACCACGATGGTCGCGCGCTCCGGCGGCGATCCTGAGTTACTCGCGGGTGATGCGCCGGCCGCGGCGACCGATGCGCCGGCGTCCACGAAGACGGCCAATGTGTGGGCGCTGAGTCAGGCGGTGATTACCGAACTTGGTGGACCGTTGCTCACCGATGCGCCGCGCTGGGCGAAAGTGGTGCGCGCGCTGCGCGCGCCCCGTGTGGCGGCGGCGGTGGGACAGGGTGAAGCGGCGGCGCGCGCGATCGTGCTGTGCGTGCCGTGTGACCTGTTCTACGCCGGTGGCAACGGGCAGCAGCTCGAGCAGCTCGCGCAGTCGCTGCGGCAGCGTCTCGCCGAAGCATCGCGCGAACTGGGGCTGGCCGTGCCGGTGTACGTGATGTTCACGAAGATGGATCGCATCCCGCACTTCGAGCCGTGGATCAGCGTGTTCACCAAAGACGAACTGCGCGCGCCACTCGGCGCCACGCTGCCGTTCGATCCGACGTCGAACAGCGGCAGTTACGCGGAGCGGCTCACACCCAGACTCGATGTCGCGTTCCGTGAGATTGTCGATGTGATCTCCGCGCGTCGCCCCGAACTGCTTGGACGGGAAGGCGCGATTGATCGTCGATATGCGTCGTATGAGTTACCGCGTGAGCTACGCAAACTGCAGCCGTCGGTAATGTCGTTTCTGCTGGAAGTGTGTCGTCCCACGCAGATCGGCTCGAGTCCTCAGCTGCGTGGCTTCTACTTCACGGGGGCGCGTCCGGTCGTCGTCACCGATGTCGCGCAAGCGGCGTCGCGTGTGGCTGCCGCGGCCGTGCCGTTGGCCACCGATGCCACGGGCATCTTCCGTCAGCCGGCGGTGGCTGCCGCCTCTCCGCTGGCCGCCGCCACACCGACGACGCGCAAAGTGCCCGAGTGGGTATTCCTTGATCGGTTCCTGCGCGACGTGGTTCTGGCTGATACGAGCGCCGCGTCGGTGGCCCGTGGTGGTGTCGGTGTGCAGCGCACGCGTCGCGTGATGCTGGGTGCGGCCACGGCGGCCTCGCTGCTGGTGCTCGCGGGTGTAACGGCGTCGTGGCTCGGTAATCGGGCCATCGGCAATCGGATGGCTGATGCCGCCCGTGCGGTGTCGGCGTTGCCGGTGGTGCAGTCAGCGCCCGGTACGGTCACGCTGCCGTCGCCGGAAGCGCTGCGCCGACTCGATGCGTTGCGTGCGCAGCTCGACACGTTGCGTGGACATATCCAGGATGGTCCGCCATTGCGTTTGCGTTTCGGTTTGTGGAGTGGTCCGACGGTCTACGAAGCGGCGCGTCCAGTGTGGTATGATGGATTCCGCAAGCAACTGTTCGCCGACGCACAGGGCGCGCTGATCGATTCACTGAAGGCGTTGCCGGATGCACCATCGCCGTCGGATGACTACGGCACCACGTACGCGCGGCTGAAGGGTTATCTCATCACCACGTCGTCGCCCGATAAGAGCACGTCGGCGTTTCTCGCGCCGGTTCTGCTCACAAGCTGGCAGCGCGGCGTCACGACCGACGCCGATGTCACGGGGCTCGCCCGTCGTCAGTTCGAGTTCTATGCGAGCGAACTGCCCACATACAATCCATGGCCGAAAGCTGCCGACGCGTCACTCGTGACGCAGGCGCGCGAGTTCCTGTCGCGCTTCACGGGCGGCGAACAGATTTATGCGAATATGTTGTCGGAAGCGAACAAGGCGGTGCCACCGGTGAAGGTGCCGCAGTCGCCCGGCAACGTGACGGCACCGTCGGAAGTTGCCGGCGCGTTCAGTGCGAAAGGCGCGAAGTTCATGGTGGATGCCTTCCGGAATTCCGACCGCTACTTCCAAGGCGAGACCTGGGTCGTCGGCGATGCGACCGCGGCGAAGTCGGTCGATCGTGAGGCGATCATCGGCGGCATTCGGACGCGCTACCATGATGATTATGTGCGTTCGTGGCGTCAGGTCGTGCAAGGCACGAACGTGGCGCGCGCGTCGAGCGTGAAGGAAGCCGCCACCAAGCTTGATGTGATCGCGGGGATGCAGTCACCGCTGCTGCAGGTGCTGCGCACGGTCGCCGTGAACACCGATACCGATTCGAGCACGCGGGCCGCGTTTCAGCCGGTGCACGCGGTGACGCCGCCCGCCGTCGTCGACAAGTACGTGTCGGAAAAGAACCAACCGTACATGGACGGCCTGCTTGGCTTGCAGGGTACGCTGACGCAGGTCGCCAATCTGCCGCCGGCGACGGATACGGCCTCCACCCTGGTGCTGGTGCAGGCGGCGCAGCTGGCCGGCGGCGATGTCACCAAGGCGCGCGTGGCGGCCAAGCGGGTGTCGCAGGGCTTCGATGTGAGTGCGGTTGCGTCGCCGATGGCGAGCGCGGTGGAACAGCTGCTGCTGGCGCCGATCGTGGGTGCCGAAGCGGTGCTCAAGACGGTGGCATCGGCCCGGCCGCCTGCGAAGCGCGTGGTGGCCGTGGCGCCGGCGCCGGTAGCGCCACCGGCGGCGGCGGCACCGGCCGGTGGTGGCGGTGGCGCGGCCGCCGCGGAGATCGCGGCGCTCAACGAGCGCGGCGCGGCGCTGTGCTCGAAGGTCGATGCATCGCTCACGTCGAAATTCCCGTTCAACGCCGACGCGACCGCCGACGCCACGATCGCCGACGTGAAGGCGATCCTGACGCCCGCTTCTGGCGAGCTGTGGACGTTCTACGCCGATCGACTGGCCAAATACCTCACGAAGTCAGGCGCGAAGTACGTGGCGAAGCCGGTGGGTGGTGTCGAGTTGTCGGAAAGCTTCGTTGGCTTCTTCAACAAGGCCGCGGAAGTGTCCGACGCGCTGTTCGCCGAGGATCCGGCGACGCCGCACGTGACCTGGAACGTGAGCGGCGTGATCACGGAGACAACACCCCTCGTGATTCTCAAGAACAACGGACTCGAAGCACGCCTCGACAAGCAGTCGTTCAAGAACGTGGTTGAGTGGCCGGCCACGTCGGGGCGTCAGGCCGAATTGCTGGCGCGGTTCAAGAAGAACAAGGAGCTTCGCGTAAAGCTCACCGCCGGCGAGTGGGCGATCTTCCGTCTGGTGGCCAGCGGCGACGCGTTCCAAGGATCGCTGGTGACGTGGAACGCGGCCGGTCTCAAGGACGCGGAGCCGGTCAAGCTGCGCTTCGACGCGCAGCAGCGCGAAGCCGCTTCGGTCTTGACGCGCGGATGGATGGGACGCATGAGCTGCGTCGCACGGGTCACGAAGTAGCCGATGCCGACCCCGGGGGGGTCGGCAACTACTCCCCGCAGCTCAGCCTCGTGGTGTAGTCGCTTACCACCCGCGCTTGCGACATGGACTGGGCCAGTCCACGGGCGGTGCGCAGTGCGGTGCACGCCGGCTTCACTTCGTCCATAAGCAAGTGTGCTTCGGCAATGCGGATGTAGGCCCACGCGCTGTCTTCGGCCGCGGTCATCCGGGTCAGCAGCCCGCGAAGGGCAGGAATGGCCACCCGCGCTACCGCTTCGTCGGCGGTGAGCGGGTCGAGCGCTTTCGTAATGCTGTCCAGCGAACGCCGCACCGATGCGCCTGACGCCGCCACGACTGGCGCCGCCGGAGCGGGCGGTTTGGGAGTCGCGGGCGCGCTGGAGGGCGCAGCGGACGGCGTGGTGGGTGCCGAAGGCGCACCGGCCGCCGGCACCGGATCGGGCGTCGAGGTAGCGGTTGAGCTGATGGCCTTCTGCGCATTGGCTGCCGCTGACTGTGCACCGTCGATCAGTGATCCGCCCGCATTCGTCGCGGCGTTCACGAGGTTGGCGACATCCCCAACCCGCGGTGCCCGCTGCTTGTTGTAGAACCAGATCCCGCCGCCGACGAGCAGAATGAAGCCGAGGCTGGGGAGGCGTACACGCGGCCAGGGGAAGCTGCGGCGGTGCGCCACCGGCTCGTCATCGTCCTCGATCACCGGGACCGGCTTGCTGGACTTGCTGACCGGCTTGGCGGATTTCGCGGGCCTCGCCGGCGGCGTGACGACCCCTCCGCGCGCTTTGACCTCCTTCTTGATGTCGCCACGCGATACCGTGGCGATCTGGCGCGCTGCGGGCGGTGTGTCGGCCTGAACCTTCGCGGCCGGAGCCGCTGCCGCGGCGGCTGGCGCCGCGCTGGGAACCGGTCCGGCGGTGACGAACTCCAGTGCCTTGGCAAAGGCGCCAGCCGACGAGGTGCGCTTGCTGGGCTCGCGCTCCAGCGCCTGGTCGAGCACGGCCTGCAAGCCGCCCGGCCACTTCAGGTCATTACGAACCACCGCCAGCGGGCGAGGGGCGCTCATCAAACGCGCCGTCATGCCGCGATCGGGCGTGTTTCGGTCAAACGGCAGGTCGAGCGTGAGGCAGGTATAGGCCACCAGCGCGAGCGCGTAGACGTCGCTGCGGTGATCGAGCTCCGTGCCGAGCAGCTGCTCGGGGCTCATGAACTCGGGGGTGCCGACCACGAAGCCGGTGCGGGTCAGGCCGGCTTCCTGTTCGTTGCCACCGACCGCCTTTGCGATGCCGAAGTCCACCACTTTGCATCGGTCCACGCCGTCGTCGTCGACGGTGACCAGAATGTTGTCGGGCTTGAGGTCGCGGTGGACGATGCCCATGCGATGTGCGGCATCGAGTCCATCGGCGACCTGCCGGATCAGAATGGCCGTGCGCTGCAGGGGGAGTGGTCCTTCTTTGTCCAGCACCTCCTTGAGTGTCCGGCCGGAGACGTACTCCATGGCCAGATACACCATCCCGTCGCTCGTTTCGCCGAAGTCGAACACGCGGGCCACGTTGGCATGCTCGATGCGGCTCGCATTGGCGGCCTCGCGATTGAAGCGGGCCACCGACGCGGCATCCTTGAGCAGTTCCGGGCGTAGCACCTTGATGGCAGCCTGCAGCGGCAGGCGCACGTGTCGGGCCAGGTAGACCTTGCCCATGCCGCCCTCGCCGAGCAGGTCGGTGACCAAATACCGGTCGGCGACCACACTGCCGATCAGATCACCATCGGAATCGGCCGCGCGAAGCGTACTGCCGTCTGATGGGCAGAATACGTTCGAATCGGCATAGCTTGTGCCACAGACGGGACAGACTTTCGGCATACAGACCTGAACGAAATGGACGTCCGACGGTATGTTCTGGGAATCTCACCTATCGGAGAATACCCGCATGATCGCAGCCCCGCTCGTTCGCCGCATTTGCAGGGCCTTGGCCGTTAGTACACTGGCCATGCCCCTAGCGATCACTTTGGCCGGTGCCCAGAGCACTTCGTCGACCCGTCCGACAGTCGCCGTCATGTACTTTACAAACGGCGCGATCAGCAACAATGCGGAATATGCGCCCCTCAGCAAGGGGCTTGCCGAGATGATGATTACGGAACTCTCGGCCAACACGAATATCCGCGTGGTGGAGCGGGACCGTTTGCAGGCGCTGATGGCTGAGCAGGAATTAGGCGCCACGGGCCGCGTGGAGAAGGAAACTGCGGCCAAGATGGGGAAGACGCTGGGCGCGCTCCATATGCTGATGGGCAGTTTTGTGATCGACCCGAAGCAGCGGATCCGCCTGGATGTCCGCGCGATCAATACCGAAACGTCGGAGCTCGAGTACGCGACGTCGGTCACCGGCAAGGCAGACAACATGCTTGAGCTCCTTGGCGCGCTCGGTACCAAGCTGAATGCCGGACTCAAGCTTCCCGCCGTGCCGACCGGCTTTCAGGAAGGCGCGGCCGTGGGCGCGAAGGGCCCCAACCAGCTCCGTTCGATGATGCTGATCAGTCGCGCCATCGAAGCGCAGGACAACAAGAATCCGACGCAGGCGGTCGCGCTGTACAAGGAAGCGGTGAAGGCAAATCCGAATAACGTGCGCACGAAGACGCTGCTGGCGTCGGCCGAGCGCAGCATCAAGTAACGAGGCGAGGACAAAGTACAGCGGGGCGCGATCACTCGATCGCGCCCCGCTTTGCTTTACGTCGTACGCATCACGGTCATGGGTCTTGCGTCCGAATCACGGCCTTCTTGATGGGGCTCGCGGGCGGCACGGGCGGACTTCCAGAAGAGAAGTTTGCCTCGCCGCTGGTGGTGTTGGCGTTGGGGATGAACGTGCAGATCGGTCCGCTGATCGATTCCTGACAGGGCAAATTCCAACCCGCGAAGATGTCGCCGGATGTGGGCAGCGCTTGCATGCGCACTGTTTCGCCGATCGCGAATTTGAGGCTGCAGAGTTTTGAGAATGCCAGTGAGTCGGTCACGATGCATGCGGTGTTCTGCGTGGTCGATGTGATGTTGACCCGGGTGCCGAGACTACCATACGTGTAGAAGGCCATGGTCACCGCCGGCACAAAGCGCGCGGTCACCGAGACAGTGCTACTTGGCGTGAACGTACACGATTCGTCGGCGATGAACGCGGCGCAGGCGCCACCCCATGCGAGTAGCGTCGAGGTGCTGTTGCCGAGCGCGTTGAGCGTCAGCGACGCACCACCGGTCACCGACTTGGTGCACGTACCCGCGGCTGTCTGTCCGGAGAGCGCGCAGAAAAGCGACTGATCCGACGTAAAGACCGTTCCCGCTCCCGTGGAGTTGGCACCGGCGCTGACGGTGACGAGACTGGCAAGCGGTCCGAAGGCGAGGCCCACCGCTGCGTTCCCTGTGAGCGTGAAGGCGCAGGGCAGCGACGACCCGGTACAGAGCGATCCCGAGTATCCAACGAACGCGGTGTTCGATCCCGGCTGCGCGAGCAGCGAGACCAACGATCCGAGATCGAGGGTCGCCGTGCACAGCAACGACGATTGCGCGACGGTCTTGGTGCAGAGCGTCGCGCCGTTCACCGAGACGCCACCGGTGCCCGTTCCGGTGAGAGTGAACGTGACGACGCCGGTTTGCCGCGTGAACGTGGCACCGACGCTGCGCGCCTGGTCCATCGTGACCTGACAGGTTGAGGTGCTCCCGGTGCAGGCACCGGTCCAGCCGATGAAGGTCGAGAACGATCCGGTGCTCGCCGTGAGCGTCACGACCGTACCGAAAGTCACGCTGTTGCTGCACGTGCCCGTGTTCACGTTGTTGCTGCGCGTGCACGAGATCACGCCCGACGCGAGGATGGCGCCGTTGCCGGTGCCGTTTGGCGTTGCGGTCAGCACCACGGGCGTGTCGAAGCGGGCACTGGGTGCGCGGTTGGTGTTCATCGTGAGCGTGCACGTGTTGCCGGTGCTGCTCGCGCAGTCTCCCCCCCACGCGCGGAAGCTGTTGGGCGACGTGGCGCTGGCGGTCAGCGTGACCGCCGTGCCGTCGGTGACATTCACCGAGCAGTTGCCACTCGTGATGCCGGCCGCGATCCCGCAGTTGAGACCGACCGCGCTCGTGACCGTGCCGGTTCCGTTCCCCGCGCCGGTAATGGTGAGCGTCCGGAAGGCACGCAAAGCCACGCCGACGGTACGCGCCTGCGACGTGGCGATCGTACAGGTAGTACCGATGGCCGCGCTACAGTCGTTCGTCCACGACAAGAGTTCGGATAGCGCCGCCGGCGTCGTGGTGAGCACGACCGACGCATCGCCGGGGAAGGTGAAGGAGCAGGTGCCGGTGAGCACCGCGCTGTTCACAGAGCAGTCGATGCCGGCCGGGACCGAACGCACGGTGGCCTGACCGGAGGTACTCGTCGACACGATGGTGAGCGCTGCAGGGAGCGGCACCGAGCGCACCGCCACGCTGCTCACGCGTCCGGCCGTCGCCGCGGTGATCGTCGCCGTGCCGGTGGTGCCGGCGGTGACCAATCCGTTGGCGTTCACCGACATCACGCCTGGCGCGCTGCTGGTCCAGGTGACGGTCCGGCCGGTCGTGACGCGCTGCGCGCCGTCGAGCACGGCGGCGGTGAGCTGCATGGTGCGCGTGATCTCCATGCGCAGCGGCTGTCCTGTGGCCACGACGTTGGCGCTGGGCGCGTCGATGCGGACCAACGCGACTTCGTTCAAGGAGATGGGCGTGGACACCGTTTTCTGCATGCCGGGGCTGAGCGATACCGGGCCGACAGCCTGGCGGTCCACGGCGGCGCCGTCGAGCACAAGGTCGACCACGAGCCGCACGACGCATTCGTCGTCGGCAGGGGCCGCCACGGCTCCGGTGGGGCCGGTCGGCCCCGCCCGTGAGGCGTCGGCGAGGCAGGTAGCGAGATCGATGCTGATCGGAACCTGCTGCGTCGGCACGTCGGCCAGCGTGATCGTCTGCGTGCCGATGTCGACTGAGGCGCCGCCTTGTCGGAGATAGGCCGACTGCACTGTGAGTTGTACCACGGTGGCCTGCGAGGCCGAGACGGAGGCCATCAGCGTGATGCTGGCCGGGGCGTTGCGATCGGGGCTGGTAACATCGGCGGGATCACTACAGGCAGCCAGCGCCAGCAGGGCCGCGGTGGCGGTCGCGGTCGCGCGGATGAAATGCTTCATGATGGTCATCGGCGGCTCAGAAGCGGGTCACAACGAGGAAACCCACCGAACCACCGACAAACGATGTGGAGGGGGCGGCGGAGTCGCGTACGGACAAGCGTCCGGCTTGGGCTCGCAGGTACGGCTGCAGCGAGACGTTGCCAGTGCGGGCGATCAGACCGAGGGTCCCACCGCCACTGATCACGCCGGACGTGGCGAGCCCCTGGTTGATCGAGAGACCGGTGTGGTACCGGCCGTCGGCCGTGACCAGCAGGTCGACTGTCCGGCGGAGCGGCACGCTGGTACGCAGTCCGCCGTCGATATAGTTCGCAGACGAACCATTGACCTTCACCCCGTCGCGCTCGAACTGGGAGCGGAAGCGGTGGGCGGCCCACACCACGAGTTCCTTTACGCGTGGGGCGGCGAACTCCAGCTGAATATCGGTCGTCACGATCGGTCCGAGCCGGACCGTGGCCAGCGGCTTGGCGCTGCTGGAGATTGGATCGCGCAGCTCGTCGGTGTCGTAGAGATCGGCGGCACTGGTGATACTGAGACGATGATTGCCGACCAGACGATCGAGTCCAATCGAGCCGCGGATCACGTTGCCCGGCTGATAGTCGCCCGACGGCGCACCCGCGGTCAGGGCAGCGACCGGCTGGTAGGTGCCACGCAGTTCGTACGAGCCACCGACGGCGAC
>JBBQAK010000361.1:0-4242 GCA_038316215.1 Gemmatimonadales bacterium
GATGGCGGTGAGGGGTGAGGGATGTGCTCTTCGCTCATGGCTCTGATGGCTGTGGGCTGTGGGCTGTGGGCTGTGGGCTGATGGCTGTGGGCTGTTGGCTGGGGGTGTTGGGTTTTGGGTAATGGGTTTTGGGTACGGCGGGCTAGGATGCCACCTGATTGAGGCGCTTCACGAGGTTGATGAGCATCCGGCGTACTCGTCCGATTTGCGCAAGCAGGTCATCCGCGACCGAGGTCGGAAGTGCGTGGGTGTCGCGCGCGAGCATGAGGTGGTTCGCCGATTCAGTCGCTGAGCCCAATGCAATCGCCAGGAATCGCACGAATTGCGGGTCGGTGAGCTGACCCGAGCCTTCGGCGATATTCGCCGGAATGGAATCCGCGGCGCGTCGCAACTGCTTGATCAGCTCCGAACGCCCTTTGGCAGCTTGTTTAGACGCGCGATCAACGGCCACGGCGTAGGCGTGCGCCTCGTGCCACACTCGAAGGTTCTGGAAGTCTTGCATGGCGTCGAGTGTACACGCGCCGTCGAGGACCATTGTCATCGATTCATTGCACGCCTGCTCATCCCTTCGCGCCGTTCGCTTTCACCCATTACCCATTACCCAAAACCGATCGCCCCCAGCCCCCAGCCCACAACCGCATCTACGGAGAAACCAGTTGACAACTCTCTCACCGTCCGGCATATTACGGAAGAACCAGTACTGATCAATCCGCAGCCGCCGCCCAACCGCCATGACCGATATCCATTTCCCCCCTCGCGAACTCGCGGTCATGAGCGTCCTCTGGCGCCTTGGCTCCGCCACCGTCGCCGATGTCCGCGACGCCATGGACGACGACTTAGCCTACACCTCCGTCCTCTCCGCTCTCCAAACCCTCGCCGACAAAGGCTACGTGCGCCACGAGCCGGAGGGTCGTGCCTATCGCTACTTCCCCGCCGTGGCCGCGGAGCGCGCCGGTCGCAGTGCGTTGACCCGCATCAAGGACGCGATCTATCAAGGATCGGCCGAGCGCATGTTCACGCAGTTGGTCTCTGACAAGCAGCTCAGCCGCGAAGCACTCGAGCGCATGCGCGCACTCTTAAACGAGCGGCTGGAGGACGACGCATGACGCCATCCCTGATGATCGGCTGGATGACACAGGCGATCGTGGTCAGCGCACTGCTCGCCGCAGCCGCGCTGATGTTGCAGCGGCTCGCCGGACGCGCGCTGCCGGCGCGCATGATCTGGGCGGGTGCGCTGTTCGCGTCGCTCCTGTTGGTGCTCGCGGCCCCCCTGCGCACCGCGCCGTCCGCCGCCGCCGTGTCGCGCAACCAGGTCACCATCGACTCGCCAACCCAAAGCGCGAGCCCGGCGTCGACGTTCGACATCCAGGCAACGATCACCGCGATCGCCTCGGGCGTCCGCCGCGCGGTCTCAGCCCCCGTGTCCTGGAGCACCACGACCATCGGTGGCCCGCTCGATCGGGCACCAAGACTCGCCCAGCACGCCGTCACGCTGGTCTGGCCGCTCTCCTCCGCGCTCGTGCTGCTGGCCTTTGGCGTGAGCTATCGCCGCCATCGCTACGCCCTGCAACGGGCAGCGCTGCATGACATCACCGGCACAACCGTGAGCGTCACCGACGCCCTCGGCCCCGCCGTCATCGGCGTGCGTGACCCACGTATTGTCGTCCCGGCGTGGTTGCTCGAACGCACGCTCCACGAACAGCAGTTGGTCGTGGCGCACGAACAGTCACACATCGCGGCCCGTGACCCGTTGCTCCTGCTTGCCGCCTGCGGCGCCATGGCGATCATGCCGTGGAATCCGATTGCCTGGTTCGCCCTCGCCCGACTGCGACTGGCCATCGAACTCGATTGCGATCGCCGCGTGCTCGGCACCGGCGCCTCGCCCCGGCAGTACGGCCAGCTGCTCATCGCACTGTCATCGCACGTACCGCCGTTCATGCATGGCGGCATCGCCCGCACCCCGCTCGCCCTCACCAGCCCCGCGTTTTCCTACCACGCCTCGCACCTCGAACGGAGACTGATCACCATGACCTCACGCCCGTCGCGATTCATTCGCTCCCGTCGCCTCGGCAGCGGCCTGCTGGCCACCGTCGCGCTCCTCGCCGCTTGCGAATCACAGCTGCCCACGGCGGCCGAGTTGCAGAACATGGACGTGAAGGGGGCGGAAAAGCGCATGGCGATGGTGACCAAACTCGACACAACCACGGCGCTGTACATCGTGGACGGCAAGCAAGTCTCGAGAGGCGAGGCGAACGCACTCTCAGCGGATCGTATTGCGACGATCAACGTCGTCGGCGGCACGGTGCAGCAGGTCCAGATCAGCACCAAGGGCGCCATGCCGCCGGCCCTCCTTAACGGCGCGCCCGCCAGGGTCGTGACGGTCACCGGATCAGCCAAAAAGCCGTTCGATGGCCTGCTGCTCATCGACGGCCAGCAGGAGGAATCCTCGAAGCTCAACACACTCAACCCAGACTCCATCGAGTCGATCGAGATCATGAAAGGCGACGCCGCGAAGGCACTGTATGGCGAAGCCGGGGCCAATGGCGTCATCAAGGTGACCACCAAGAAGAAATAGCTTGCAGTTTTGGCACCACGCGCCGATACTCAAAAATATGACCGCGCCGCACACGGCAGTTTCGCGACTTATCAGCCTTATTCCCGCCGACGTAACGCTTCTCGTTACGTCGGTCGTAGTCGTACGCACCCGGGAGACAGGCCACGTCGTCACTGCCATGTGATGCACCCGCCGCCCCTCCCGCGTACTCACGGGATGGGCGACCTGGTCAGCACTGCCAAGGCCCCTCCCACGGAGGGGCCTTCGTCGTATGCAGGAGCACCCGATGTTCATGCGATTCGATCGTCAGCCGCAGTCCCGTTCCAACACGCCGCATCAGCCCTCGCAGGACGCCACCGGTACGCCGTTCGCGCGCCCGGGCGCGACCAATACCGGTCGGTCTGCCGGACATGAGAGCAACGACTTCCGCGAGCAGGCCGACGGCGCGCCGTGATCACTCGCGCCAAGAGCGAGAATATCCGCGCTACGACAGCAGACGGCGTGCGAGCGCGGTCCGCTGGATCGCCGTGATGGCTAGGAGCACAATCCACACCACCAGCACGTATCGGCTGACCGACGGGGCAAGCGCGATCACCACGTACACCACGGTGGTTTCGCCGCCCTCGGCCAGCGCGCGCGTAAACTGAATCGACCGATCGCCGCCCAACTGCCGCTCCGCCTTTTCGGCGAGCGACGACAGCGCCAACGTGGTCGTGATGGCGAGCACGTAGCCCAGGAGCACCAGCGTCCAGAGCACCACGTCAGCCGGCATGGCGATCGCAAAGGCGACCGCCATAGCGGAATACGCGAGCATGTCGAGTGTGATATCGAGGTAGCCCCCAAACAGCGACGTGCTGCCTGCCAACCGCGCCATTATCCCATCGTATCCGTCCAGCAATCGACTCACCAGCCAGAGCGCCATTCCAAACCACGTGAGCTGCACCGCGACCAGCGCAGCCGCCGTAACGCCGAGCAGCGCCGCCACGACGGTGACCTGGTTAGCCGTGATCCCCGCACGATGCAATGCCACCGCCGGCGCACTCCAACGCCGCGCCAGCCATTGCCGAAACGGATCGTCGATCATGCGACGAAGCGAACGCGCCGCGGCGCGCGTGGCTCAGAGCGCGCCACGATCGCCGAAGAGGTAGCGGGCCGAGAACTGGAACTGCCGTGGCGGGGCGGCTGAAAACAGGTAGACCGGATCGCCCACGCGTCCGAATTGCGTGCGACTGCCGCCACCGCCGATACCATTCGCATATCCGCCCCATGCGAGGGTATTGAGCAGGTTGAACGCATCGGCCCGAAGCTCGAGGCCACGAAACGCCGACAGCCGCGGCCGATACGCAGCGCTGGCTCCGATGGTTATGAAGCCCGGCAGTCGCTCCGCGTTGCGCGCCACGCCGAAGAAGCGATCGGCGTTGCCGATAAACCCGTTGCCACGAATCGAACCCGAACCCAGCAAGTCGTACCGGGCGATGCCGCTGCCAGTCACGGCGCCCGCCAGTCGATTGAGCGGGACACCGGTTTGCGCATCGCCGATCATGCTCACGGTAAATCCGCGTGGCGATTCATACACGCTGCGCAGGGTCACCCGGTGGCGGCGATCATTGTTGGCATCCGCCCATTCGTCGCTCGTGCACGCCGCGCCAGTCACCGCGTCGATGCGAGTGACGTCGAAGCAGTTGCCT